>CALZIH010000228.1 GCA_945787305.1 uncultured Desulfobulbaceae bacterium
TTTAGCTATGGCGAGGACAGTGGTGGAGTCAAGGCCACCACTGAGCAGGATTACGGCGTTTTTATTGTGCATCGTGCTCTCCTATGATAACCGGCAGTCCCTTTGTTATTTGAATCTCGTCTGGTTGAACCTTGGCTTGATAGGCGAGGACATTGACTCCTCGTGCATACACTTCATGCAGGGTTTGTGCATATAAAGGGTCAATTATCGCAGCCGGCGCAAAGCTGTCGGTATCTGTTCGTTGCACACAAAAGAGAACAGCGCAATTGAATCCATCCTGTCTTAGCCGGTCAAGTTCGTGTAAGTGTTTAGTACCCCGGGCGGTTACCGCGTCGGGAAACAGAGCAAGGTTGTTTTCAGCAAGAGAGCAATTCTTGACCTCAAGGTAGACCTGGCCCATTTCCGTTTCAAGCAGGAAATCCAAACGGCTGCCGACAGACACCTTGACTTCCGGCCGGATGGCCTTTATTTTACCAAACTCAGATATTATCCCTCTAGACAGGGCTTCGTGAACAAGCTTGTTGGTAAGACTGGTGTTGACCCCAATCCATACGGTATCCTTTTTTACCATTTCCAGGGTCCAGGCGTATTTTCTTTTTGGATTGTCTGATTTTGAAATGACTACCCGGCTTCCAGGATCGGAGCAACCACGCATGGAACCGGAGTTGGGACAGTGTACAGTCAAGACTTCGTTATTTTCCAAAGAAATATCGGCTAGGAACCTCTTGTAGCGTTTGATCAGGGTTCCGGATTGTCGAAGAGGAGGAAGTTGCATGGGGTTTTTCGTCTTTTTCCCGGTTTAGTCTTTTCGTTCCGGCTCTTTTGCTTTATGGTAATCGAGCCGTACAGTGTTTCGCAGTTTCTGTCTGAGCTGCATCAGAACATACAAAGTGGTCAGCACCACATTTTTAACAATAAAGGAGAGCAATTACAATGAAACTTGGACTCAACGGTCTTGGTCGTATTGGTAAACTTTCGTTATGGCATCATGTTTCCCGGCAGTTTTTTTCGGAAATCGTTGTCAATCTGGGGCGAAATGTCGGTACTGGTTTGGAAGACATTGCTGCCACAATTGAAAAAGATTCGTCCTATGGCAGGCTCAGTACCTATCTTCATGGTCATAGAGGCGGACGAGTGATTGAAAATCTGAATGAGCAGGCCGGAACCATGACCGTCAACGGTGTACCGGTCACCTTTCTGCGTGAGGCTCGTAACCCTAAAGACATACAATGGCAGGAAAACGGTGTACGCATTGTTTCCGATACCACAGGTGTATTTAAGGATCCTACGGCAGATGCCGAAGAGGGGTGGGGTTCGGTCCGTGGCCATCTTCAAGCCGGTGCTGAGAAGGTGTTGGTTTCGGCGCCGTTTAAGATCAAAGCCAAAGGGATTGACATGCCCGATGATGCCATTACCACGGTAATGGGCATTAATGATGACGACTACAAGCCGGACCAGCATTCCATTATTTCAGCGGCATCGTGCACCACCACCTGCCTATCTTATATGATAAAGCCCTTAATGGATCATTTCGGTGCCGATCGGATGCTGTCGGCCTCCATGGTCACTGTTCATGCCGCAACAGGCAGTCAGGAGGTGCTGGATCGGGTACCGGGTGCCGGTGCGACGGATTTACGTAAAAATCGTTCCATTCTCAATAATATCATCCTGACAACCACCGGAGCAGCCAAAGCGCTCGCCTTGGTTATTCCGGAAATGAAGTCCATTGGTTTTATTGCGGAGTCCGTACGGGTGCCGACTTCCACCGGGTCCTTGATTGTCCTGGTTCTCAACCTGCAGGATGATCTTGCCAATCCGGTCAAACGTGATTTGATTAACTCCATTTACAAGGATTATGCCGGTACGACACCATATCTTGAATATTCAGCGGGACAGAATGTCTCTTCTGATATTATCGGTACTCCGGAAGCGGCGGCTGTCATTGAGTCCACTGAGACGCATACCCGAACCGCCTCTATCAGTGTGAACCTTGAACACATCAAGAGCTTTGACTTTAAGCCGGGTCAGGCGCCGCCCGTACTTGAGGTGCCGGTTACCCAGGCTGTAATCTATGGCTGGTATGACAACGAATTGGGTAGTTATACCAATATGCTGGGAGACTTGACTGTCTCGGTAGCGGAACGTATGGTGTAGTCGTTGGTCAAGTTGCACCCTATACGGGAGAGTTCTCTTTACCCCCTGTTTGTCATGCTCTTTCATGATGAAAAACGTGTACATGGAGTGTGTCGATGAAGACAATTCGTGATCTTGATATTGGTGGGAAGCGGGTGTTGATCCGGGTGGATTTCAATGTGCCCATGGACGAAGCTGGAAATATCACCGATGATTTGAGAATTCAAACCGTGATGCCGACAATCCGTTATGCGCTTGAGGAAAAGGCACGCGTTATCCTCTGTTCTCATATGGGACGGCCTGGAGGTAAGCGGGTTGAGCAGTTTTCACTGGCCCCGGTTGCCCGCTATCTGGGTGAATTGCTCGGACAGACCGTCCAGCTTGCTCCTGATTGTATCGGTGCGGCAACAGAGTCCGTGGTCGCGGCCATGCGGGATGGCGATGTTGTTTTATTGGAAAATCTTCGTTACCATGCAGACGAACAGGACAACGCGCCGGAATTTTCCCGGCAACTGGCAAGCCTTGCCGATGTCTATATTAATAACGCCTTTGCCGTTTCCCATAGAGCGCATGCATCGGTGGTGGGAGTCGCCCGGTATGTTGCCGAGAAAGGGGCCGGTTTCCTCCTCCAGAAAGAGTTGGATTATTTTCACCGTTCCGTAGATAATCCTATGCGTCCCTTGGTTGCTATTGTCGGTGGGGCAAAGGTGTCGAGCAAGCTGGGGGCCCTGGTCAACATGTTGGACAAGGTCGACGCTCTGCTCATTGGTGGAGCCATGGCGAACACTTTTTTGAAGAGCCAAGGCTATAATGTCGGTGCATCGAAGGTTGAGGATGATCTTTTACCGGAGGCGGATAGGTTGCTGACCGACGCCCGCGCTAAAGGTGTTAGAGTGTATCTTCCGGTCGATGTCATTGCTGCCAATAACTTTGCCGCCGATGCTGTCACCAAGCAGGTTACGATTCAGGATATTCCCGACGGCTGGATGGCACTGGATATTGGTCCGGCTTCAGTGATATGTTTTCAGGAGGTGCTGACGGATGCGCGAACCATAATCTGGAACGGTCCCATGGGAGCTTTTGAAATGGATTCCTTTGCCAGGGGAACCATGGCCTTGGCACACGCCGTCGCGGATTCCCATGCGCTGAGTATCACGGGTGGCGGGGATTCAAATGCCGCAGTCAAGAAGTTTGGTGAGGATGAAAATATTTCCTACATGTCTACCGGTGGTGGAGCCTTTCTCATGTTGATGGAGGGAAAGGAGCTTCCAGGTGTTGTCGCATTAGAAGGATGATAACGACCTTGCCTTCCGGCGAGGATCTTTGCCTCGACAACGTGTTTTCATTACAGTCCAGGTAAACGCCGTCTTGCATTGGCAATAAGTTGCTTTTTATTTCATTGTGAGGTTGAAGTTCTATTTCTCGGAATACAATAGGAGCGCCATGAAAAGAAAACCTTTAATTGCCGGTAATTGGAAAATGCATCTGACCATTGATGAAGCCGTTTCTTTGGCTCAAGAGATTGCAAAAAGCAGTCAAGGCCTGGAAGATAAAGAGGTGATGATTGCGCCGGCTGCTACTGCACTTGCTGCGGTTGCGGATGCGGTGAAAGGCTCTCCGGTTATTGTTGCCGGCCAGAATGCTTCCTGGGAACAGCAGGGCGCCTATACGGGTGAGATTTCACCGCTTATGCTCAAGGATGCTGGCGCGGGCATGGCGATTATCGGTCACTCGGAGCGCAGGCATATTTTCGGCGAGAGCAATGCGATGATTAATCAGCGTATTCTAGGGGCTTTGTCCTGCGATGTTATACCTGTTCTCTGTGTTGGTGAAACCCTTGATGAGCGCGAAGAGGGATTGACCATGAACGTGCTGGAGCTGCAGGTATGTGAAGGGTTGGAAGGGGTTTCATCCCTACAGATCGAACAGGTGGTTATTGCCTATGAACCTGTATGGGCTATTGGCACCGGAAAAACTGCATCAAAGGAGCAGGCGCAGGAGGCCCATCGTTTTATCCGTGGAGTGCTTGGGGATCTCTACGAGAAAAGACTTGCTGAACAGATAAGAATACTGTATGGTGGCTCGGTTAAACCGGAGAATGTTGACGACCTCATGGCGATGCCCGATATTGACGGTGCGCTTGTGGGCGGGGCTGCGTTGCAATCCGATTCATTTGATAGAATTATACATTTTACATGACAACCCTACTCATTATAATCCACATATTAGTCTGTATTTTTCTGATCGGCATTGTGCTGCTGCAGCACGGCAAAGGTGCAGATATAGGCGCTACCTTCGGTGGCTCGAGCCAGTCTCTCTTTGGTTCTGAGGGGCCGGTACCGCTTTTAAATAAGATAACCACCCTTTCAGCCATAGTTTTTATGGGGACTTCTATTTCTTTGGCCTACCTCTCGGCAAATAAAAGTACCAGTACTGTGATGAGTGATATCGCAGCAGAGCAACCCCCCATAGAGCAAACCGTTCCTGCAGTCGATACCGAACCGATAACCGTTCCAATACCGGCTGCTGGCAATGGCGATAAACCTGCAGCAATGCCAGTTGAGCAGGAGAAAGCCGAATAAACATAAAAACGTGCCGAAGTGGTGGAACTGGTAGACACGCTATCTTGAGGGGGTAGTGGCCCACGGTCGTGCGAGTTCGAATCTCGCCTTCGGCACCAGTTATAGAGGCCCCGTAGCTTTATGAGCTATGGGGCTTTTTTTATTTTGGACTTGAAGTCATACTGTTGCTGTAAGTTTATTGCAAAGCTGCAGTTGATATTTCCTTCCCTGTTTGTCACATATTGGACGAATCTCTTTAGCTTCGTCTGTCCAGAAGTCTTCTTCCGTAAATCTTCTTATCTGTTATCACCGCCTGTTGTAAGTATTTTTAAATATTGTATCGCTATAGTGCAAGACTCTATCTGCAATTGAAATGAACGCCTCTGTTTTTGTTTTTATCCC
>CALZIH010000229.1 GCA_945787305.1 uncultured Desulfobulbaceae bacterium
GATCCGGCTGCACGGGCAATGGTTTGGATTATCCGTATTTTTGCGGACTCACTGATACCGGTAATGCGGCTACCTGAAAGCAGATCAAAGGCAAAGGTCAACAACCCGTCACCGGCAAGGATTGCTTCAGCCTCCCCAAATTTCTTGTGGCTTGTGGGGTGACCTCGGCGAAGATCATCATTGTCCATGGCTGGTAAATCATCATGGATGAGTGAATAGGTATGAATACATTCAAGTGCGCAGGCAACAGGCAATAATTGTTCTTCAACGGCAGGATCGGAACCGATACAGGACCCGGCGGCAAGACAGAGGATCGGCCGCACTCTTTTGCCGCCAACAAAGAGACTATATCGCATGGCCTCAATATGATCGGCAAATACACCTTCAGTGGGTAACATCAATGCATCCAGCGCCTGTTCAACACGCTCTCTTTTGCCTGTCAGGTATTGTTTAATCTCAAGCATGATCCCGGCCTGTCTTTAATTATCCCTGAGAGTCGACCAGCTTCTGAGCCCGTTCATCCTCAAGCTCTTTTATTTTGTCTTGAATCTGCTTGACCAGCCCGGCATAGGTATCTTTGCGTAGAATCTCACGGAACTGCTCCATGTAGTTGCGCACCAGACTGACGCCTTCGACCACCACATCATAGATCATCCATTGATCACCATTAAGCAGCATGATATAGGAAACCGGAATGGATATATCTTTGTCAATGAGTTCGGTTTTCACCTCCGCTCTCTTTCCCTTGATCCGCTGCTGTTTATACTCAATCGTCTGACCGGCATAATCTTCGATCTTACCGATATAGGCATACTGCAACAAATCGGTGAACAGGGCAACAAACTCGGCCTGCTGCTGGGAGGACAGGTCTCGCCAGGCTTTACCCAAAACCCGTTTAGACATCTCGTTAAAATCAAAACGTTCCCGGGAGACGTCTATCACCCGTTGACAGAGCGTACATACAGTATCTTTTTTAAATTCTTCATTGGATAAGATATCGGTAATTTTAGTAAGAAACGGTTTCAACTGTTCGGTTGGATCGGGAACTGAGGCGGACAGGCCAGGCAGAGGGGTGATCATAAGGGCCATCAACAGAAGCGTTACATATATTGTTTTCAAATGCATGATATTCTCGTTATGCAAAGATTAGCGTGTTGTGAAACTCATTCCTATTCACTGTTTTCAGGAACGGAATGGTCACGTAATTTCTTTCGGTACTGAAAATACCCGTTCCTCAAGGCAATATAGGGATCAAAACTGATTTTCTTCAATTCTTCATACTCTCCCAGATGCAAGGAAAGTTTGTTTGTTTCCTTGCCAAGATATATTGCGGCCAGTACGCCAAAATCGTCGGTAAAGGTATAATAGGGAGTCATGGCCAGACCATCGACAACCGTGCCGGTGAAATCTCTGAGGGTAGTTGAACCGTAAAGGGGGACGACCAGGTAAAACCCATCGCCAACACCCCAGGTGGCCAGCGTCTCGCCCAAGGTTGCTTCGACCCGCTCGAAACCAAGCTCTCTCCCGGCAGGGTCACCCAACCCGGCAACACCGCCGGTGGTATTGACAAGAAAGCGGACAAGTACCGTACCGGCATCGGAAAAACGCCCCTGAAGCAAACAGTTGACAAAACGGACCGGTTCCTCAAGATTTCTAAAAAAGTTCCAGACCACCCCTCGTATATCGTAAGGGACGACAGCGCTGGACCCTTCGGCAACCGGATTGAAGACATAGGTATACGTTACATCATTAAACTCAAACATCGCTCGGTTAAAACTTTCAAGCGGGTCGTCAACTTCTACGGAAGCAGGTTCATCAAGGTAAAAATCGTCGTTGAGAAAATCGACCGCATTGTCATCGATAAATAACAAGGCAGATCCGCAAAGGAGAATAAAGAGAGATTTAAGCTGGTCGGAATATGTCATGTAAGAGGGCATCTTATCTTCACTACCTGATGTTTTTGGGCGAATTTAATCCATAAGCTAACGATTGTAAACGAACAAGTTCATCACTGCCACATAAAGAGTACTAGCTATTACGTGCGCAGCGGCGGTTCTTTTTTTATCAACACGACAAAAGTTGCCACTACTACCATGGTAACAAAAGCAAGGACAGGTAAAACAGAAAAAAGACCATACCCTTGCTCAACCTGTTAAGCAATATGCACTACCAGTATCCCAACGCCAAAAGCCAATGCAAACCTCATGCCACACGAAGAGCGATTAGTTCCCTAAGGTCCAGAAGGCGCTACAAGGATGTTTTTGATAGGCTCCAAGCCAAGTAAAAAAAGGATTGAAAGGTCGCCAGCATGAACAACGGAATATCGGTCAGTAAACTGATCGATACGGCTGCCGGCACAATCAACAGGTAATAGACCTGATAGCTTTGGCGCAGATCAAATATTTCCCCTACCCTATCACCTGAATAGTACCCGGGCAACCGCCAGAGATCAAATGTCGATAGAAGTCGGAACCTTACTTTTTTAACGGTTTCCAATTACGGATAAGGGAAATAAGCGATCTAGTGGCAATCCCGGAAGGCCCTTTCGGCACATAGGACTTTTCGGTAAAATCCCAGGCCGTTCCAGCAATATCACAGTGTGCCCATGGCGTCTCACCAACAAATTCCTGCAGATATGCCGCTGCGGTGATGGTTCCCGCAGCTCGCCCGCCCACATTCTTTATATCCGCAACCTTGGATTCAATCTGTTTGGAGTATTCGGGCCCGAGCGGCAAGCGCCAGAATGGCTCTCCGGTTCGCTCGCCGGCTGAAACTATACGTTTGACCAAGACATCATTATTGGCGAGCAGGCCGGTTTTGTGGTGGCCCAGGCCGGTAATAACCGCCCCGGTAAGGGTTGCTAAATCAACTACGGCATCCGGTTTGTAAGTTTTAATCCCATAGGCAAGAGCATCGGCCAGGATAAGGCGACCCTCTGCATCGGTATTGATGACCTCAGAAGTCTTGCCGTTAAAATGGGTTATGATATCACCGGGCTTTAGAGCTGCACCGCCTGACATATTGTCAGTCGCCGGTATAAGTGCAATCACATTGACATGTTGCGGCTGCTCCTCGCCAACGGCCTGCATGGCGGTTATGGCTGCAGCCCCACCGCACATATCATATTTCATAGCCTCCATCCCTGCGGCAGGCTTGATGCTGATGCCCCCCGAATCGAAAGTGAGCCCTTTTCCCACAAGCATAAGGGTTGGGTTCTTTTTGTTCGATATATGTTCGAGAATGACAAGTTTAGGCGGAATAGCCGATCCCTGGTTCACGGCAAGAATTCCACCCATACCCAACTTTTTCATGGTCGGTTTATTGATGACCCTGCATTTCAGTTGATATTTGCGGCTGATAGTTCGGGCATATTGGACAAACTTTTCCGGAGTCCAGACGTTTCCCGGTTCATTGGCCATATCGCGGGCTTTGCAGGCAGCTTCGGCTGCAATGCGTCCGGCTTTCATACCGCGGCGAAGTGATGAAGGGGCCCCTGAACCGGTGAGAAGAAAAGAATGCACGGGCGTAGCGCCGTTCTCCTTTTGTTTTTTATACTTGGTAAATGAGTAATTCCCGAGCAACAATCCTTCGCTCATGGCTTCGGCACAATCAGCGGCTGATATCCCAGCAAGGTCAGGCAAAACAACCAGCACCTCCCTGACCTTGCTTTGAGTCGCTGAAGAGGCAACAGTCCCCCCGGCACATCGTAGTTGTTCGCGAATTTCATCCACACTTTGCTTCTGCTTACCGATACCGACAATCAGTACCCGGGCAGCAGCAATGCCTTTCCTTTGCGAATGTCCAAGAAGAGCTGTATGCAGGAGCAATGTTTCGCCGGTTTTTGCGTTAAAGTCACCGGATTTACATGCCGGTTTGATGAGACTTTTTATACGCTCATCGCAGAAGGGTATTTTCTCCTTCCGCTCCATGGCGCAATATACAAGCAAATCTCCTTTATATTTTTCAATTTTTTTCCCTGTAACAGAAATCATCATCTGACTCCTCCAATCAAGTCATCTGTATGTACACGTTGTATGTAACATGTAATTAGTGCCTTACGCCTGAACTCCAGTCATAAAAAAGGTAAGCGTAGACTCCGAGAAAATCATCTCAACTTTCCACCGTAATACCAACAGGTTCGATGAAGCTGTTTAGAAGACTGTTAGGGTTGCTCTTTTTTTAGTCTTTTGCTAACAGCCTTCAGCCTACAGTCTATGAACCTGGATTGCGGGCAAGGCCAGCTTTAGGTTTACTCTTTAAACCATCAATATACCATCGTGCCCACAAGCTCGATTGTATATATTGTAAAAAGCCTCGCCACCGACAGTAGAAAAATTATAATTCATTGTATTTCGGTACAATGCAAACGTCTTTTTGGATTTTATATGAGTCCATCTCAATTGGCAAGTCATCATTTTTACGGTAAGCTGTAAAAAAATAACCCCTACGGGGATGTTTATACAGGAGGTTTCACTTTGGTCACCATACTCATTTTTTCAGTCAGCAGCGCTATCCTCATTTCAGCCATGTGCAGTGTTTTTGAAGCTGTACTCTACTCACTGTCTGTAAGCCAGGTCGAATTGATGGAGGAAAATCATCCCCGCCAATCTAAAATGATGCGGGCAATGAAAGAAAACATAGATCAACCAATTACTGCAATCCTGACACTAAACACAATCGCCAACACCATCGGCGCAGCAGTGGCCGGTGCTGCAGCAGTGGCCGTATTCGGAGGGGAGAGTCTGATCTGGTTTTCTCTCTGTTTCACGCTCGCGATTCTCCTCTTCTCTGAAATTCTCCCCAAAACTGTAGGCGTTGTCTATGCAAAGCAATTAGGCCCTGTCATTACCCTCCCCCTCCATGTCATGATTCTCACCCTTAAGCCGATTATTCTTTTTTGTCAGGCAATAACCAGGCTGGTACCGCAAAAGGATGCCAATCAACAGATTTCAGCAGCGGAGTTGCAAACCATTGCCCGGTTGTCTCTTAAATCCGGAGAAATTGAGAAAGACCAGGAAACGGTCATTGCAAATATTCTGAAACTCAACGACAAGACCGTCCGCCAGGTCATGACGCCAAGAACGGTGACCTTTATGCTGGACAAAAATCTTGACATAGGGGAAGCCGCACAGTTTGAAAAAGACTGGCGAATGCACAGCCGTGTTCCGGTTTTCGACAAAGAACAGGATAATATAGAAGGTATTGTGCTCAGCCGAGATGTGTTTATGGAGGCCGCGGAAAACAGATACGATGTCCTGCTTACAGACATCATGCGACCTGTGCATTTTATCCCTGAAACAGCTCCCTTAAATATTGTTTTCATCGATTTCTTCGAACGCCATCAACACCTTTTTGTTGTTGTGGATGAATACGGCAGCGTCACTGGAGTTATCAGCATGGAAGATATCATTGAAGAAATCATGGGCAGGGAAATCGTTGACGAATCAGATAGAGCCAGAAACATGCGAGAATATGCCAGGCAAAGCAGAAAAAACCTGCAACCCGATTTAAGTCCATCCCAACAGAATAAAACATAACCAAAATCAGATTCAACCATAGCAACAGTCTCTGGTAATAAAAAATAAAACATGGTAATAATGGTGGCTCATTATACCATTAACCGCTTACAATCCCTTTGACGCTTTCAATCTGCCCAAGGACTATTTCATGAAGCCATTGTTTTCCAGTCTCTATTGCTCCACAGTCCTTTTGTTCTGTATTCTCAGTTCAGACCTGTTCGCAGCCGATTGGCATGTAATCCCCAGTGCCGAAGTTCCGGTCAGACGAGGGCAAGGGACAGAATATAAGATCATAGCCGTAATCGAAGATGGTACAAAAGTTTCCTTTGTGGAAGAGAAAGAGGATTGGGCAAAGATCCGACTGGAAAGCGGGAAAGAGGGCTGGATCCCCAAACGCTACCTGAGTAATGAAAAGCCACTGAAAAATCAGATTGCCGACCTTGAACAAAACAAGGCGTTACTGGAAAACAAGCTTGAAGAAACCGACGCCCGGCTCACCGAATTACTGCAGGTTCATAATCTTACCGAACAGGAACTCACTGCCTGTATGGCTGAACGGGACGGTACCAAAGCTGATTACCAGAGCCTGCAGCAGGACACTGCAGACGTCGTTGAGACAAAGGAAAAACTGACGGCGACAGAAAAAGAACTCAGCGAAATGAGAATCCAGCTTACAGATACACAGCTTGAAAACACAGCATTGAAAAAAAATTCCGCCTTAATCTGGTTTTTAGCCGGGTCCTGTGTTCTCTTGATCGGCTGGTTCATTGGTCTTCTCACCGGAAAGAAAAACAAAAAACGGCGGAGTTCATTGCTCTAAACGCCAATTCCTTTAATCCGCTACACAAACATAATTCGGTAGTTCAACTGTAGGGTGATTTGAAAAATTAGGATTTTCGCATAAGGTAAGCGTAGACTCCGACGCATACGAATAATTTTACCAAAGCAGGATATCCCCAGGATACAACCTTGAGCATAGCGAGGTAAACGAACTGGTGAGACTCCGGAAGATCGGGCGAAAATACAATTATTCAAGGTGGCCTGTAAACATCTACCGCACCAGTATCACCATTTTCATGTATTTCATTTCTGAAAACACTCCGAGAAGTCTCCCGTTTACGAAGATTACCTGAGGGAAACAGAAACAGCGGCGTTGCTGCATCATAATCAGAACCAAATTAAAGATATGCCCACTGCAGGCTCCAAGCCTGATAACGAAAAAAGAACCTTCAGAACACAGACGGGCCCATGTG
>CALZIH010000230.1 GCA_945787305.1 uncultured Desulfobulbaceae bacterium
GGATGGATGCTCTTCGCTGAACCCCAGTTGACCGAGTGCTTCGAGCACGCGACCGCTCAAATCGGGCGTGCTGGGGTCGATCATCGCATTGTGATCGGCCAAGGGCACGTGGCAGAGGAACTCCCGGTCGTTGTTCCGATCAAAGGCGCCCCAGCCGCCGTCACGGTTCTGCATGGCCAGCAGCCAGCGAACGCCGCGGTCAATCGCCCGGGTCGTCCGATCCATCGTGTCGACATGACAGTCGGCCTCGTCAGATTCGTCCTCCTCAGTCTCGTCCACAAGCCGCAGGTTCGGCGGCAGCTTGTCGTCGGCTTCCGTTTCCGAGAACAGGCCTTCGAGGACCATCAGCACCATGGCCGTATCGTCGCTGTCGGGGTAGTAGTCGTTGTTATGCTCGAAACACCACCCTCCCGGCTCGGCCTTGACCGTCTTCGACCAATCGCCCGGCACGCGGATCTGCTGATCGAGCAGCCAGTCGAGCGCTCGGGCGACGGCCGGCTCGTTTCGGGTCAGGCCGCCGGCAAGCAGGGCCCGCAGGGTGATGGCCGTGTCCCAAACCGGTGATTTGCAGGGCTGAATGCGACAGCTCTCTGCGTTCTCGTCCGTCAGCAACAGGTCGTTCAATTGTCTCCAGCACTCCTGCATTTCAGGACTATCGTCGTCGCAGCCCATGGCATGCAAGGCAATCAGGCTCCAGACGATTTTGTTGGCCTGGACAAGGCGCAAAACATCACACCCGAACAAGAAATCCTCGTTGCGCCAATGGGTTGTGTGGTTTTACAATCGACCGGTAACTGATTTCCCGTATTTTCAGTATATGATGGATCCATAAAACGTCCAAAACGACAATTGCTCCTTAAGGGAATACAATGTGCTAGAATCTTTCTGCCGTCGTTGGCGAGGCTTTTTACGAAACCGACAATCAATAACAGAGACCAACTCCATGGATAGAGTACTCATGCTTGGCGATTCCCTGATTGAATGGGGCGACTGGCAAACCCTTCTTCCCGACTATGACATTATTAACCGGGGCATGGCCGGAGAGGATGTCGAAGGCCTTTCGCAGCGACTGCATGATGAAACCAAGGCCGCAGGTATAGCACAACACGTTTTGATCATGGCCGGAACCAACAACCTGCTGATGGGCAGCCTCTTTTTCCCTGCTATCTTCAAGACCATGCTGCCTAGACTTCGGGCACTCTGTCCACAATCGATCATTACCCTCAACGCAATCTTCCCCATGGAAATAGCTGAGGTAGACAGAACCACCATTGAACGGGTCAACCATGAACTCCAACAAGTTGCAGCTGCTGCCGATTGCCGCTTTCTCAACACGGACCAAGCCTTTAGCGAACACTGCCTGCCCATCACCCATCCCTGTTTTCTTGAAGACGGTATTCACCTGAGTACCCGAGGGTATAACGTGTGGGCCGATGCAATCAGAGACCATTTGCAAGGTCTGAAGAAGAGCCAATGAGGCTTGACAGGCAGTGCGCTAGTATTTATAAGTTCTCTCCAACGTCGACTTTTAAAATACCTCTGGTTTCAATGTTTGAACAGAGGACACATTTCTTTCTTTTTCGAGGTTCATTATGATACGTTCACGTCTGATTACCTGTCTTGTTTTTGCCGCACTCTGTACCACACCGAATCTTATGACTGCCCAGGCTACCATGGCGGCAGAAACGCAATTTGACGGTAAACCGATCAAGGGGACCGTATTGGAAACCATGAACACTTCCGGCTATACGTATATGCACGTAGAGGCCGCCGAAGGAGCCGTCTGGGTCGCTGTCCCCGAAACTAAAGTTACAAAAGGCCAAGAGGTTGTCGCCAAACCCGGCATGACCATGACCAATTTTGAATCCAAAACCTTAAACCGCACCTTTGATGCGATTATTTTCTCGTCTGGAATTGGCAACGGAGCCAAAGTTGATTCCAATCCGCACGGTAGCGTCACAGCCATGGGTAAAGCACCGGCAAAGGATGGTGGTTCAAGTTTTGCCGAGGCAATGAAGGCGGAACAAGGATCCGGCATGGCAGGAGGAGCTGCAGCGGGCGCAGCCATGGCAGGTATGGAAGGTGCCAGTGGCAGCTCCAGTAACATCGTCCCCTCAAAGGACGTCACCGTCGAGAAAGCCCAGGGTGATAATGCGTTTACAGTGGAAGAATGCTTTGCCAAGGCAAAAAGCCTTAACACCAAAAAGGTAAAAGTTCAGGGCAAGGTGGTCAAAGTGTCTAAAATGATCATGGGCAAGAACTGGATCCATATCCAAGACGGCACCGGAAACCCGCTGGAGAATACCCACGACCTTGTTGTGACCACCATGGCCGAACCTGCAATGAACAGCGTTGTAACAGTTGAAGGCACCCTGGCTGCGAACAAAGATTTTGGCGCAGGCTATAAGTATGATGTTATTATAGAAGGCGCTGAAGTAAAATAAGCCTCCATGCATCTTGTCCTTGTCGGACCGGGAGCCCTGGGCTCGTTGTTTGCGGTACGACTTGCTCCGGAGTTGCAGAAAGAGGGTAATGCCCTCTTTCTGCTTGATCATAACAGCGAACGAGCTGAAAGTCTTGACCGGAACGGATTCACTCTCCAGGAAGGTGACCATACCTTTTCATCGAATCCCACAGTAGTCGCTGATCCAAGAAAAATTCCCTTCTGTGATATCCTGCTTCTCTGTGTCAAGGCCGGCGATGCCGGTAAAGCCCTACGCCATGCCGCCTCGCTCATTGGGGACGACACGCTGATCATAGGATTGCAAAACGGAATGACCCACCTTTTCGACTTGAAAAGCACCCAGGGTATTGCTACAGCAGCGGTCTGTTCCGAAGGCGCCACCCTCCTGTCACCAGGCCAGGTCATTCATGGAGGCTACGGCCTGACCCGCTTTGGCCTGCTCAACACGGCAACGCCTGTACCGTCTACGCTGAAAGCCCTTGTCGATCTTTTTACCAGGGCTAAGCTTGCAGCTGAAATTGTTCTCGACATACGAGCATACCTTTGGGAAAAACTCTTTATCAATGCGGGCATCAATGCCCTGACCGCGATACATAAGTGGAAAAATGGCCGTTTACTCACCTCTTCTACGGCAACAGACACTATGAAAAAGGCTATCAGCGAAGCGGTTGCAATTGCCCGGGCCAAGGGTATTCAAATTCCCAGAGATCCGCTGGCTCTGTCCCTGGCTGTCTGCCGCAAAACAGAGAATAATACTTCTTCCATGCTGCAGGATGTTCTCAAGAAACATCCTACCGAAATTGAGGCCATCAATGGCTATATTGTTCAGCAAGGCCGAGAATTGGAAAGCATAAAATTAATCCGGCAGCCCTTGGTTTTGACTTCGACGGGGTCATTGCCGATACTGCCGAGACCTTTCTCCGCCTGGCCTGTGAAAAATACAATCATTGTGATGTTCGCCTTGAGGATATCACCAGTTTTGAAGTCGAAGATTGCCTCGATGTTGCACCGGATATTGTGCAATCAATCTTTATGGAAGTACTCCTCGACTCCATAGGCACCGGCCTCAAGCCCATGCCTGGGGCAGTAGAAGTACTGGGTGAGCTCACGGAACATGCAGAGGTCAAAGTTGTCACAGCACGGTCGCGACCGGAACCTGTTCACGCATGGCTGGAAACAGTGCTGCCGCCTTCAACGTGCACCCGCATCCACATCATTGCCATGGGAACCCATGATGACAAGACCCGACATATCCGACAACAAGGATTAACTCATTTCATTGATGACAGGCTGGAGACCTGCACCCAACTTGACAGCGCAGGAATCCGCTCCATCGTTTTTAATCATCCCTGGAACGCAAACCGTCATAACCTGCCCACGGTCAGTAGCTGGCAGGATATCCGCTCTTTGTGTCTGCAGGAAAAACAAACATGGTAAACTCCATGCAATGCCCCCAATGTCATACCGAGATCCCGCTGTTCAAAAATCCGACTCCCACAGTGGACATCATCATTGAAATCACAGGGGGTATCGTCCTGATTGAACGTAAACATGCTCCTCAAGGATGGGCTCTGCCCGGAGGTTTTGTCGATTACGGCGAGTCGTATGAGGCCGCCGCTGTGCGGGAGGCAAAAGAGGAAACAGGGTTAACAGTGGAGCTGATCAGGCAGTTCCATACCTATTCCAATCCGGGCCGCGATGCCCGCCAGCACACGGCGTCAACGGTTTTCATTGCCCGGGCCCAGGGTATACCTGTGGGGGCGGATGATGCTTTGCAGGCAAAAATTTTCAACCGGGACAACCTCCCGCCCCTGGTTTTTGACCATGCTCAGATCATCGACGACTATTTCAAGCAAAAATATTAGGGTACGATGGTACCGGTGCACCAGATAATTTTACATCTCGTCATGCTCATCTGACAGGGCAGCTCGACTCCATACATTAACAGCCAGTTGTTTACTGGAAACAATTGGTAATTTCAGTATCCAATGCGAGAAAGGGGAAAGACCATGACCAAAAGCCGGATATCGAGAAAAGACTATGAAAAAAAGCTTGAAAAATTGCAAGAGGAGCTGTGCATGCTCCAGCGCTATGTCCTTAAGGAAGGATTACGCGTGGTTGTGGTCTTTGAAGGAAGAGATGCCGCCGGCAAGGGCGGTGTAATCAAACGAATAACCGAACGCGTCAGCCCACGCGTCTTTCGCGTTGTCGCCTTGCCGGCCCCGAGCGACCGGGAAAAGTCCCAACTCTATCTCCAACGCTATTTAGCTCACATGCCCGCAGCCGGAGAGGTCGTGCTTTTTGACCGCAGCTGGTACAACCGTGCCGGGGTTGAAAAAGTCATGGGATTCTGTAGCGATGAGGAATACAAACGGTTTCTCGAACATGCCCCCGATTTCGAGGCCTGGCTGGTTGAAGCTGGTATCATTTTGATTAAATACTTTTTTGATGTGAGCCAGGAAGAGCAGGAGCGAAGATTTCACAAGCGGCTATCTGATCAGCTTCGGCAATGGAAATTAAGCCCCATGGATGTCACCTCATTTCAGAAATGGTGGGCATACACCGAAGCCTACGACAAGATGATACAGGCGACTGACACCGAGCCTGCTCCCTGGTTTCGGGTCCATGCTGACGATAAGCGCCGGGCCAGATTAAATTGTATTTCCCACCTGCTGAGCATGATCGACTACGAGCATGTGCAATTCGACGCCCCGGATCTCGGTAAGCGCAAAAAAAGGAAAAAAGGACAGGCCAAGAAGATCTCTTTTCAACACACGGTTCCCGAGTCTTACTGATCGACGACTTGCTCCCTGTAACAGCCAACCGTCTGAGATGTAAGGGTTTGCAAAGAGGCAACAGCCACCCTTGCAAGCGGGAATGGTCGCATGGTGAGCAATGGCGACTATCGTCGCCTCTTCTTTCTGCGCGGCCCTCGTCGGGGCACATGCTCCGGCGGGCGCCCCTTGGGCGGTACGACTAACAGTGATTCATCGGGCTGCACACATGGAATGGATCGACCGATGTACTCTTCAATTTCGGGCAGATAAAAGGCGCCTTCCTCATCGGCGAAACTGATAGAAATCCCCGCGTTTCCGGCCCGTCCGGTCCGACCGATACGATGAACGTAATCCTCCGGTTCATACGGGAGCGTATAGTTGACCACATGGCTGATACCGTCGATGTGGATGCCCCGCCCGGCCACATCGGTGGCGATGAGTACATCTACTCGACCTTCCCGGAAACGTTCCAGTCGAGCCATGCGTTTCTGTTGAGGTACATCACCGGTGAGCAGCGTGCAGTTTATATTATTGCGACGCAGGCGATCATACAGTTTTCGCGCTTCACTTTTCATGTTGGTGAAAACAATAATCCGCTCATGTTCAGCCGTGGTAATGGTATTATATAAAACATGATATTTTTCAGCAGTCGTTGTCATATAGACAATTTGCTCGACAGTTTCCACTGCAACCTGCTCGGACTCGGTTTCCAGGGACACCGGTTTAACGCACCACTGGGAAGCAAGATGTTTGACCTCAGGGGTTACGGTTGCCGAAAACAGCATGGTCTGTCGCTCTTCTTTTTTCGGCATCCGGTGAATGATCCTCCTGACATCGGGGATAAAGCCCATATCAAGCATCCGGTCGGCCTCATCGATAATCATTGTCCGTACCTGCTTGAGATTCACGACCCTCTTGCCGACATAATCCAATAAACGACCAGGGGTTGCCACAACGACGTCAACCAACCCCTGCTCAAGCTGATTGATCTGTCGCTGGTAATCCGTTCCTCCGTATACGGCAACAATGCGTAGTGGCGTATATTTTGCCAGTCCTTTTCCATCTTTTGCAATCTGTTGCACGAGTTCCCGGGTTGGTGCAATTATCAATGCGCGAGGAGTACCCGGCCTGGTATGGGTCCGTTGTTCCCTCAACAGCCGTGCAAAAAGAGATATAAGAAAAACAGCACTCTTGCCGGTACCAGTACTGGCTCGGCCCACCAGGTCTTTTCCTGTCAAGGCATCCGGCAAGGCTTTCGCCTGGATCGGGGTACAATATTGAAAATCAAGATCGGCAATGGCCCGCATAAGCGAAAGTGGCAGATTAAAATCATGAAAACGGGATTTACCGGGAACCGGATCCACCTGAAATGAAGTGAGACTCCACTTTGACTTTTTTCTACCCCGATTTTGCCGGCGTGGCTTGCGCTCGGTTGCTGTCTGAAATTCCTCCGTGACGGTTTCAACCTCCGGAGCTCGGGCATGCAGATTTTCTGCATGTTGCTCAGTGCTTTTTACTTTTTCTGAAATAGATGCCGAGACTTCTTCCTGGCTGTCAACACCCAGGAAACGGGTAAACTTTTCCCGTGATCGGAGTAACTGTCTGAACCGTGGGTTTGTTTTTCTCAATAGATTTCTTTTCATATTTTTCCTAGATTTTCTCCAACGGCATCAGACGTGTGTAATTTATGCGGCATCGTACGTAACGATTTGTCCTGTTGTTTTATTGAACCAGAATAATCTTCTCGCTGATCCTCAGCCGTGATTTATCCTGTTCCTTAACGGCTTTTTTTCGATCAGACGCATCGGGAGCAACAAGCGGCAGTGTGGCAGACTTTCTCTGTTCAACAAGGACATTGTTTTGGATCGTCACCTTGTTTTCTCGTTTCCGATCGACCAACTTATCCCCACCTGCCGGAACCTCAGACGGAACCGACAAAACAGTTTTGGACGATCCTATTTCCGGCAGCTCAATTGGGACAACGGGTTGTGGCACGGGCTGAATTGGAGGAGGGACAGCCTTGACTTGCTCCTGGTTGATCGGGATGCTTTGCGGCTGTATTTCTTTTGTGACCTCAGCATCTTTTCCTGAACGAAAGAACAGCAATCCGGCAAATAGTATCAAGCAGGCAAGCAGCGCACAGGCAATAGCCAATGGAATCTTCTTCTGTTGAATAGACGATAACGGCTTACTGACCGGAAGGGTGGTCTCTGGCAACGGGGCGACCACATGCGGGGCTTCCGCCACAATCGGCTTTTCCTGTTCAGGCTTGACGGCTCCGGCGCGCTGGAATGATCCAAGCTTGAGTGCGACTTCAATCCGTTGCTGCGCCTGGCTCAGAGAAGGATAATCAAGAGCTATTTCAGCCAGTTCACCATAGGCCGCCATTGCCTTTTCCAGCTCACCGACCTGCTCCAGATGCTCCCCTTTTGCAAACACCTGATTCGCCATTGATAACCGGGTCGTCAACCGTTGATTCAGTTGCTCGCGGACAGTGGATTCAATTTCAGACGAAAACTTATGAAATAGAAATTGCGCTTCAAACAGGCGTCTCTCATCGATTCTCTTGCCTACCAGCTCAGCAGCGGGCAAAGGTATACTGGAACCGGAGGAGTCGACCATCAAGCATACTCCTTAAAACAAAAATTTGAGTAGTACATACATTACCAACCCCACGCCTATGGAGCTATACATCAGTAGTCAGGGCATGCATTCACTACCATATTTTTTCATGATCAGGATAAAAGCTCCGATCCCTGAAAGCAGAGCAATTGCTAAGATAAGATACTCACTCATTCAGCTCCAACCAACTTAACATAATATTTAAGGATAAACCAATCATGATGGACTCGTAAAAAGTTAAAAACGCAAATTGCACAGTAGGGAAAAACAATGAGTTATATGGTTACCATCAAACCTCAGCTAGTCCTGGTCGGTGAGGGGATTGATTT
>CALZIH010000231.1 GCA_945787305.1 uncultured Desulfobulbaceae bacterium
TCTCCGGATCATGCAAAGCTATTGATTCACCCTCAATATCAAAAATAGATGTAATATTTCGAAAAATGTCACGAAGCATCTCATCCATATCGCGAATATTGTGAAAAGAGGTGGCAATATCACAAAAGAGTGAAAACTCTTTTTCTGTAAGATGCAGTTGCTCATCCATAATTTTCTACCTGCGTTTTTCGCTCCGGCGAGTAGGCGACCTTACTTCAAGGACTGGTTTCGTTGATCAAGCAGCGGAGTAAAGAAATATTTACCCCTTTCCCCTCTCCCCACTGCAAACAGTTAACTCGTTGTACACCATTTCGGCAAGAACGTCCACTTAGTTGACAGCCCCTCATCTTGTCAGGGCCTGCGACACATGGGAAGCTGGCACCTGTAGCCCCTTACCCATTCATAAAAAATTGATTTTATTCGCTTTACACATAACACAAACCAACTGCATGTATCTGGCACTCACCTCGCAATTGGCAATAACAAAACCCTTGGCTGGCATGCATATAATACGAAATCAAAAAAATATAGCGTGCAGGTCTTTGGGCAATGGTAGCAACACCTAAAAGGAGGGAGAGCTATACAATGCGAATCATTTCCAAGGAAGAATCTCAACAGCACAGGAACAAACACTTCAGGAGTCGCGATAACGATTGGCCGATACAATGCCTCTTCCCGTGGGCGAATATATTGAACGAGAAATGGAGAAATAGAGCGTCGTAATCGAATCAACCGATCCGGTGAGAAAAGAGGATTTTGAATAATATTTTTGAGCATTACCAAAGCTCGTTTAGTCATGCTCGGCGAGAGGATTGATTTTATTTTTCTACACCGGGGACAGAAGAATTTTCCCGATAGGCAGTGATTAGAGCAGTTGTTACGTATTTTAACATAAAGAAAATAGTTAATCTGACTCCCGTATTGCTGAATATATTTCAGATCCCTCTTTCAAATTTCATAAAGGCATCTCTACCTACAAGCTGAGCGTTGATGGTATCACTATATTTTTTGACGACCATGCCTACTTGATCAGGCAGCCGAGAAACTTGTATTGTTAGCCGGAAAACAGAGCCTTACGTCTGTCCCAACATCGGGGGTTGAATAAATTTTTATTTCACCGCCATGACCGGCAACAATCTGGTTGACAAAAGGCAAGCCCAAGCCAGCGCCCTGCATTTTTGAGGAAACAAAAGGCTCAATGACCCGGGGTAGATCTTCGTGTTCAATGCCGGAGCCCTCATCACGTACAGAAACCACCAACCACTTCCCCTCCCACCATGCTGATATTGTTATGACCCCTTTTTTGGTCATACTCTCTTGTGCATTCGAAAGAACATGGACTAACGCCTTTTTCATCATTTCCATATCAATTAGAATTTCAGGATCATCCTGCATTGATTCGACCTTCACTTCCGCTTCGATTTCGTACTGGCTGTTTCGCCAATCATCAACGGCGTCATTGACAAGTTCAGAGAGCTTTTTTTGTTGCAACTTGGGTGCAGGCAATGCGGTATACTGCTCCACATCGGTGACCATTTTTTCAAGCCTGGCGGTTTCCTGTAAAATTATACCGATGTACTTCCCAGCCTCGTGGCCTGCAGGTAATTTTTTTTCCAAGCGCTTAACAAGCCCGCCAATGCTCATAACCGGGTTTCGTACTTCATGTGCAATACCATGACAAAGTTGGCCCATGGCGGCAAGACGCTCGGAACGAATCAATTTTTTTTGGGTTTCCTTTAACTCAGCCTGGGTCAGGGCAAATTTTTCTTTTAACCTGCCATACAGCCTGGCATTCTCCATGGCAATGCCTACCTGGTCGGAAACAATGAGCAAGACCTCAAGTTTTTTCTTATCTAGAGAAGCAACCTTTTTGCAATTGAGTGCCTGAAGGACGCCGAGAATACAGCCCTTACTTTTTATAGGAACGGCAATAATGGATCTTGTCTGAAAACCGGTTGCAGAGTCCACCATTGAGTTAAAACGGTCATCGTTTTTCGTATCCGGAACGACCACGACTTCTCCGGTACTGGCCACACATCCGGCAATGCCTTCCCCTATCTTGATTCGCATCTTGCTGGTATTATGGAAGGGATCATGTCGAGCTAAACAAAAAAACAGTTCATTATTTTCTTTATCCAGTTCAAAAATAGAACACGCTTCGGCCTCCATCAACTCCTCTACCAGAAGCATGGAACTGCGAAGAACGTCTTTAATATCAAGCGATGAATTAATGATCGAGGAGATCTGAACAATTGTCTGTATCTCTTTCATAACTCCGTCTCGGGAAAATGGCCCACCCAATAAAACAACTCGCCATCACGGCATATGTCCAAAAGGTGTACACGACCAGTATGCTCTTCTGAGATTAAACAAATCCAGAAAAGCGAGTTTGGCAAAGTTGTCGGTGTCGTAAAAGGCCTCGCCACCGACGGCGGACAGGTTATAACTCATTATTTTCCAGTACTGTGCAATTTCCGACTAGAGCGTATGTCCGGAAGGGATACCTGCTCATGCTATACTGTAGTTGTTAAGGCTGCAGAATAAACGAGCTGACCGTAATTGGAGGCACCCATGATCCAGACATACCCACATCAAAAAGAGTTACATGAAACTCGGTTAGACCTCAAGAGGAATTAAGGACATGTCTGTAAAAACATATTACCGACGTTGAGGCAGGCCCGCTAAAAAAGGGAGTATTTAAAATAGAGCTTTCTGCCGTTTTCACAAGCAAGGCCTGATGAAGAGATCGCCATGTAGCGGTAGCCAGACACGTCTATTGGTCGAATTGAGAAGCAAGAATCAACAAACGCTCCCTTCGTATTACCAGTTATCTTTTCCCGCAGAATGTAAAAAAGGTTCAGCCTATAGCAAAAATGAGGGGGCAAGATACCTTGCCAACGGCAAGAAAGATCAAAATACCCGTTTGAAATGCATATACAGAGGATGAAACAGATATGAGGGAATCGGATGCAGTGATGCTGAAGCACACCAGGTTATTTCAGGTTTCCTTAATGACAGGTTTGAGTAAAAGAGTAAATCAATGATCAATAGTCGTTAAAAAGTTAACCACGTCAACCATTTTCCAGGTTAGCTCCAACCCGTAACAACATCTTGAGGGCATCGTTTCCTACAAGAGCCCGACTAGCTGTAATAACTTGACAAAGTATTTTAAAGGACTGCCACTGTTTGCTCTGCCGGCGAGAAGTATAATGCCACTCCAGCTGCCAAGTAATAATGCTGAGACTGTAATAGACCCGATAACAGCAACTGCAATTTTGTCTACAACTGTAAGGTATTCACTGTTCTCTTCTTCAGACAGAGAGGATGATATTTTATTGTTTATGAACGCATTCATTTCAAAGTACCCTCGCTCAGAAGTTGACAAACTGTTTGGACAAGTCAGCCCGTTACAACCTTGACAGAATAAATGAACCACCTTTTCCCCGAGGCGTATTTTTCAAACTGAACCGACACCAAAAAGTCCACGAAGATAAAACATGCCAACGATAGCAAAGGCTGTGAAGTAAGCAGCCAGGCAATAGATGGTAATTTTCACTTCTGCCAATCCAAAAACAATTGAAAAGTATCTGACGATATCCTTCTTTGTTGTTTTCATCCTCTCCCTCCATCCCTTTACCTACGGGTAGCATGTAACTATCTTTAATAATTAACATGTTAAATACTCTTGCATATTAACTTTGCAATTCATGCGCCACCACCTACTAAAGGTCAGAGAAAAAGCTCAACCAACAGATTTAATAGCAAAAATTTAAATTCGACATTAACAGAACCTGCTAAAAGAGAGACTTTAAACGTACAACAAGTAGGCAAAGTGTGGATTGACATCCAAACAGTTTACACGCCCTGCGCAATCGGGCCGGTTCGAAAAAGGAGAGAAATTTAAAATAGGTGCAAGATTCAACTTTGACAGCAATAAAGATCCGTATAACCATCTTGATACAATTAATACCGTGAGGAACAAACACCTTCTGTCGTCGTTGGCACGGTAGTCCCAACCACGTCATTGGATGTCAATGGAAGTATAAACTCGAATGGATTTATTGAAAATGGGGTGGCTGTCGGCACCTCTGTACATTTACACTGGTCTACGCATGCATGGCAGGAAAAATTGCTAGGTTGCTTATCTGGACACGGTTGCAGAAGACAACCTGTGTGTAGGGCTAGTCTGTGTGGCGGGTGATTAATTCAACGATAAAACCTTGGCATTTCGAAGAAATAATCTCCGCATTTTATTCTTAGATACAAGCAGTCCCTGCTTATTGAAGCAGGAGCAATGGCGCCTGCACTTTTTATCCAGAAAACTTCAGGCAATGTCGGTGTCGTCGTTGACAACCCCCAGGGTAAATTAAATGGTATCGGAAAAATGTATCAACGGAGTGGACAATTGCATGCCGACTATGTCTTTTCCCCTGAATACAAAGTAGAAACTTTTCTACCAGCTCCAAACCAAAGGTTCACTCTTGGTTCAGAAGACCCTTACCATTGCATTACGTATGCATTGCTCATACGTTCTTCATCAATGATTCGATATTGTTTTAACCGACACGCTTGATGACCACCTACTGGCAAGTATACGGCAGCAACGATTTGAAAACTAGGACCGGATTCTTTACGGATCTTCTTTCAATGGCGGTAAAATCAATTGGCAGGTTGGGCCGGCCGACGGTTGGAAAGAATACAGACTGGATAAATTTGATCCGATCCGATACATAAAACTGGTCAGGTTATTTACTCGCGGTGCAGTGCCAGTAAATTCGCTTGTCGAGTTTTAGTATAAAAATGACCTGCAATATGGATACCTTGTAAACGGTCACAAAATTAGCTCTGTAAACTGTCACGACACAAACAGCATTCATATCGATGGCTGGGCACAAACGTATAAATCCAATTCTAACAACTATACGGCTGGCTATCGTCTTGCTGATGTTGTTGTTGGGCCAGATCTAGTTCCTGCCCTTGAGGTGCCGCGTGTTGGCTGTAATAATGATAAAAACCTGAATAACGATAATGACTTCGCCCTCTGTCTTTCCTGTCATGATCG
>CALZIH010000232.1 GCA_945787305.1 uncultured Desulfobulbaceae bacterium
CGGACTCTCCTGAATATGAGGAGTATTTTTCACAGGCTAAAACTGTAACCGAAGAAGCCGATGCAACAGTAAAAGATGTCGTGATTACGGTATATCCTTTCGGTGTTGAGGCAGAAGAAGTTATGATTTCTTTGCCTGGTCGTAAATGAGATTAATGCTTACTATATATAAGCTACAGCTGTTTCAATATGAACTACAGGGTGCCTTGAAAAATAGGATTTTCGTCGAGGTCAAGGCATGCGAATAATTTTACCACAGGCATATGTTGGATATTCCGAGGATAAAATTTTGAGCATAACGCCGAGATCGGGCGAAAATACAATTTTTCAAGGTAGCCTACAAACTGTAAACACATTTTTTACCTAAAACTAACTAATATGATGCGATCAATTTTTCTTCCAGCCTTTACCGAAACCAAAACCAATATGGCCGCACTGAACTGGCTGGAGCGTCCTGCTGTATCCATGCTCGTGGCCTTGACAGGGTTGCTGTGCTTGTTATCATGTCTGGTTTCCCCTCACAAAGCCCATGCAGAAACAGATGCCGATTTGATCGAGATTGAAGGGCGAATCTTTACCCAGCACGGAGCGCTCCCGGAGGCGGTAGCTGTTCTCTTTAAGGATTACAGAGACATCCCGGACAAACCTTTCCTGATTTCGCCGCCCGCAGACACCTGGGGTATCTTCAGAATTTCAGTGCCACCGGGACGCTACTATTTTACAGCCTATGGATTATGGGAAGACAAAGAGTACAGGGCATTCCACGGCAATAACCCTGTACCCATTCAACGCTTCAGCACCCGGATCGGGCTTATGGCGATGCCGCTAAAGGAATCGGTACGGACCGAAGGCACCGGTATACTGAGCGGGGTGGCGACCTTCAAAGGGAAACCTCTTAGCAAGGGTTACGCAACGGTCTATCACCCAGATGCAGAAATGTTTAAGGGCTTGGGCTTGAAATCAGTATCACTTGATGAGAACGGCAGATTTAGCATGAAGCTGCCTCCTGGAGAATATGTGGTTACCGCCAAGAAGACCACCAACAAAGGAAGCGAGTCCGGCTTTGGACCGCCAAAGCATGGAGATCTCATCGGCTATTTCCTTGATAACCCGGTAACGATAACAGAAGAAGAGGATGTCACTCTTGAAGTGCAGACCTTTCCAAAAGGTGACAGGCCTTCCTTTGACGAAGTGACCAAAGTGGAATACCTGAAAACTGAATTCACCTCTGCTTTTGAGCTGGATTCACTTGCCACAGCAGGTATAAAGGGCAGGATCACGGATGTACAGGGTAATGCAATTGCCTGGTCATCTGCCGGCAAGATGAAGTTCAATGAGCCGGGCAACTATTACGTGGTTGCCCGTGACACTCTGGGCAATGCCCCCCACCGCGATGAACTGTACGGCCTGTACCAGGGGCACCCCATGCACCGGGTGTCCTTTGAGAAAGGCCAGATGCTTGAAAACATCGATGTCGTTGCCGGCCTCACCATGGATTATAACGAGCAATACAAAACCGACACAACTCCACCATTGTTGGTTGAAAACAAGGAAATTCCGAAAGATTTGAGTATCAGGCAGAATACAGTCTGGTCAGGGGAGATTGTCATCAACGGTGTTGTCTCGATTCCAAAAGGAGTAACCCTGACCCTCAAACCGGGGACTACGGTTAAGTTTAAAAAGCTTGATCGGGATGAAAACCATATCGGTGATGGCGAAATCCTGGTGGAAGGGCGATTGGTCGCTGAAGGGGAACCCGGCAAAAAGATTGTGTTTACCTCTGCGGAGAAAAACCCGGCCGCACTCGACTGGTCATACATCAATATCATCTCCACCAGTGCCGACAATATTTTTCGGTATTGTGTGTTTGAATACGGGTTTTCCGGCATACAGATTCATGGCTCCAATGTCAAAATCTACGACAGCCTGTTCTGGAAAGGCGGAGAAGGGCTTCATTTCAACACCGCCAACCTGGAAGCCGTTCACAACACCATGACCCAGAACGGGGTTGGGTTGAAATTTTCCAGGCTTGAAGGAGACGTACTGGTTGCCAACAACCTGATCACTGGAAACGACATCGGGGTACAGTTTACCCATCAGCATATCAATGCGGTGGATTTTGAAAATATTCATAAGTTTTTAGAGCCACCGCTGTTTCTCTCCAATACCATCGCCGATAACAGAAAGTATAACTTTTCCATGGGCGATCTGCAGACCATAAGTATCGACATTAAAAATAACTGGTGGGGAACCGTTGAACCGCAGGAGATAGAGCCCACCATCTTTGACAAGCATGATGATGACGAACTCGGCGAGGCCAAATTCGCCCCACAATTGCCTGCCCCTGCTTCCAAGGTTGGCGTACGGGAATCGGGCATCAACGGTGGTTAACAGACAGTCTGCGGAGGTATAGTATAGATGGATTCCATAAAATTTCAGCGTATCCTCTTTTTAATTGCAGCCACAATGCTCATTGTCATGGGCAATGGAACGCTTGCCCTCTCAGCAGAAACCATTACTGCTGATGCAACCTGGCAGGGTAGCAGGGAAATAGTTGGGGATCTCATTATCCCCGAAGGCATTACCCTTACGATCAGCGGCGGCAGCAGTATTGTTTTTCAACCGGAACCCGGTAACGGGAAATCCCCCGGAACGCCTGGTTCCCTGCCTAAAATTCTGGTCCACGGACACCTGGAACTTGAGGGTGATGAGGGGAACCCGGTTACCATATCATCAGGAGATGATAAGAAAAAAATCGGTTGGGCAGGCATTGTTGTGGATGACGGGAATGCATGGCTCCGTGAAGCCCGCATCAACAACGCTCGCACCGGGGTGTATGTTAAACAGGGCTGGGTCAAGCTGAAACAATCGATTATCAAAGGTAACAATTGCGGAGTAATTATTGAAGGCGACAGCTGCGGTATCAAGGTTGAAATGAGCACCATCACGGGTAATGACTTTGGCCTTATCATTGGCAGCGACGCAGTTGTTACCACCCCGGAGAGCAAAATTGAGGGAAACAGTCAAAAAGATATAATTACCGGGTCTGAACAGTTGATGGTACCTGACTCTTGCAGAATCGCTATGGTGCAGGATGCGGCAAGTAAGATCAAAGAAAACCCCGTACAGGGGACAAAGTAAATAGAGCGAGGAATTGACTATGTTAATGAAGTATATAGCAACCATCATAATAGCCATGAGTTTGTTATCCAGTGGTGCGGCCGAGGCCTGCGTTGGCCGCATACTGCAGATCGGCGCTCTTGATACCGCCGACGGCAGGTTCATGGGAGAAGCACTTGCGGTGATGATAACCGAACGTACCGGCACAATTGTTCATACCAACTATTTTGAAAGCAGTGACGCATTATATACAGCTGTCTCCGAGGGAAAGGTAGGCATTCTGGTGGAAAACACCACTACAGCCATGCATCGACTGGGGAAAGAGACACCGGCTGATGTTAATGAGGCATATGTGCAGGCCAAAAAGCTGTACAGGAAAGAACTCAATCTGGTATGGCTTGACCCCTTCAATTTTACCAATAACGAGCAGGATGGCAAACAAAGCCGGACAGCTACCCTGGTCAGCCAAGAGGTAATGCAAGATTTCCCCGGTCTGCCAAGACTGCTCAACAAGCTTGCCAAAAGAGTGACAGATAAAGACTATATTGCCATGGTGGAAACCGTAAAATCAGGCACCTCCGCCCGGAGCACGGCAATGCAATTTCTCAACACCAAGAAATTGATCTGATATGTAAAGTCGGGCACAACAGACCAGGAGACAGAGATATGTACTGTTTTTCGTCGAAGAGCAAGGTGATGCGGATGTGGGATTTACCCCCTGCAACGTATAACCTGGTATCCATATTGTCAGCTCTTGTTCTAATGCTGGCATTTGTCTTGTCTAGCAGTTCCGTATTGGCCGGTGACAGGGAACAGCTGTTGAATGCCTACAGGAATAACAATGTCGCCGCTCTAGAAAAAATACTCAAAAACCAAGGGGAGGTTGATAACAGGATAAACGATAACAATGAGACCCTGCTCCTTTTGGCGGCGAAAGAAGGGCGGGATGCAATCGTTAAACTGCTCCTGAAACATGATGCAGATATCGAAGCCCGTAACAATCGTGACAATACGCCGGTTCTCCTTGCTGCGGAAAAGGGCAAGACATCTACTGTCGCTTTGCTTCTCGACAGTGGCGCCAATATTGAAGCAACCAACAATATCGGTTTTACACCGCTCATTGAGGCAAGCTGTGATGTACACCTGGAAACAATCACGTTGTTGCTCGAAAAAGGCGCAAATATAAAGGCCAGGAGCAATCGTGGGGATTCACCGCTGCTCAGAGCGGCAAGGAACGAATATTCTGAAATCGTTGTCCTTCTTGTTGCCTCAGGCGCAGATATTCATGCGCGTAATCAGATGGGCATGACACCATTGCATTATGCGGCGAGAAAGGACAGAACAAAGACAATCTCATTCCTGTTGGAAAAAGGCGCCGATATCAATACGCAAGACAACGACGGCAACACCCCGTTAATGATAGCTGCGGAGATGGGTAACATTGAAACGGTCAAGCTACTGCTTGCACGAGGTGCGAACCCTTTGGTCAAAAATAATGCCGATGAGACAGCCCTGAACAAAGCCAAGGCTAAGGGACAGGCTGGAATTGTCACCCTGCTCGAAAAACAAGGCAACTGAAGTAGAGCGTCGAGGCGAGAACTGAGTTGTTCCAAGGTTGCAGCAGAATACAAGCCGCAACCCTCTTTTTTTCCAACGGCTGCTTCTCAACAGCGTAAAAGCAGTCGGCCGCAGCTTATATCTACCTGTTAATAATCCTGATATGGCGGCATATTGGTACGCTTGGCCATTTCCCGAACAAGATCAAAATCCTTGTCGTTGACCTCCTCATACCCATCTATCAATGCCCGTTTCAAAACCCGGACAATTTCACCGTCAATTGTAACGGTGCTCTCCGGAGTGAGCGCGAGCAATTCATTTTTAAAGGCAGTCGCCAGTTTATCATCCACCTTCCCGGTGACCCCAAAATTACAATAGGCAACCGGTGGTGCCTCGGCGATGACCACAAAATCATCCGGGTTCAGCTCCTCGGACTTGACCATTCTTTCAAAATCCAGCATGGGAAAGGCCCCGGCATCGGCAGCACCGAACAGCACCGCGTAGATCAGTTTTTTATGTTTGAAGGAACCACTGGGAAACGAGTAGTTTGCCAGATCCTCTTCCGGGTCAATGCCGGAGCGTATCAGCAGGTCCATCTGGCTGAGATAACCGCTCGGGGCAAACATTGGTCCGAAGATCATGGTTCTCCCCTTCAAATCTTCCAGCGTGTGTATGTTACTCGATTTCAGGGCCACAATTGCACCCTGGGTCTTGAAGCCCAAGGATCCTGCTTTCTCAGCCGCCAGGATCTGTACACCGTGAAAATGGTTTAAAATAACATAGAGCAGTGAATTTGTATGGGTAAAGTCTACCGTCTCGATATTTCTGGCAAAATTAATGGTGTCAATGGCAACAGCCTCTAATTCAATATCGAGCTGTTTGGCAAGGTAGGCGGTCAGAGGCCGGAAACGCTGCAGGGTTTCTTTGGTACTGTTACAGACCATGTACCCGATACGGTATTTTGGCTTATCGGCAGTGAAAATATCCTGATCCGATGAACAGGAACTTAACAGAAGGCAACACATCGCCAGAAGAATACAAAAGAGAGTGCCGGCCGGCCCCCCCCGACGGTATGGTTGAGTTAACGCCTCACCTGAAGGAAGCGTTCTCAGGTTATATTCAAGGTTATTTTTCATACTCTTTGCCGGTGCCCAAGAAATATCAATCCAATACTGTTCCCGTATAGTACGTAGATATCAGGTATGTTGATTCGAATGATAAACATAGTAAGTTGCATAGTGTTACAATCATATTCCTGCAAAGGCTCATGATGAGTAAACCAGGAGAAGCTTGCTGGCCTTTTTGCACTACAATATATATACTATACACTACGATCAGTTATCCAGTGTTATGAATCTTTTTTCCAATGAGGCGTATCGATGAAAAAAGGGCTTCTTGTGTTGTTGCTTTTACTTTTACTGGTTCCCCTGCTATGCCAGGCAAAAATGCCTGGTTATCTGAAAGGAAACACGGGAACGCTTGCCGGGCAGGTGATCACCGAGGATGGTAAACCACTGCCCGGTGGTGTTGTTTCCTTTTTCAATACCGAAAAAGGTATCCCACCGCTGGTTGTCAACATGCACCGGGTGCCAGATATGGTTGGCAAAATGAGACCGGACGGAAAATTC
>CALZIH010000233.1 GCA_945787305.1 uncultured Desulfobulbaceae bacterium
AGGAATCAAGAATAGATGCACTGTACGGACTGACGTATTTAATGGATGCGGCATATCAGGCCGCACCCCGGTTCAACGCGAAGGCTCTTTTTCTGTATGGCGCCAAGGACGAGATTATTCCTCCCCAGCCAATGGCCGATGTTTTCAGGCAAAGACTGAAAGCACAGCGCGCAAATCAACAGCGATTTCTGCTGTATTCAAACGGTTACCACATGCTCTTGCGGGATTTGCAGGCGGAGATTGTCCTGCAGGACATTCTGTTTTGGCTGGACTCTTCTTTTGCGCCATTCCCTTCTGTTGAAAAAGAGGTGGGACGAGAAATTACAAAAGAGGAAGATATAAAGGCTTTTCTCCTGTCCGGTTCCTGAAAAATACGGATAAGAAACAGAATATAAAAAAGTAATTAAACAAAAAAGCCTCTGTGAGATCCACAGAGGCTTTTTTGTTTACTCAAGAGGTCAGCTTGTGCTCCGCCTCTTCATAGCGAGCCCTGGTTTTATCCAGGATGTCAGCTGGCAGCGGTGGCGGTGGCGGCTGCTTGTTCCAGTCAAGCGTGGAGAGATAATCCCGCAGGAACTGCTTATCAAAACTTGGCTGGCCCTTGCCGGGAGTGTAGGTATCCAAAGGCCAGAATCTCGAAGAATCGGGGGTCAGGACCTCATCGATTAAAATCAGTTTTCCATCCACGAGGCCCAGCTCAAATTTGGTATCGGCAATAATGATTCCCTTTGCCAGTGCATATTCGGACGCCTTGGCATAGAGGGCGAGACTGATGTCAGCCATTTTTTGGGCCATCGCTGCACCGACAATCTCCTCCATTCGGGCCACGGAGATATTCTCGTCATGCAGCCCCTGTTCAGCCTTGGTCGAAGGGGTAAACAATGTCTGCGGAAATTTATCCGACTCCTGCAACCCTTGCGGGAGCGCAAAGCCGCAAACTGTTGTATCTTTCTGATAAGCTTTCCAGAAAGAGCCGGAAATATAGCCCCGGACAATACATTCTATGGGTTGCACTTGAGTTTTTCTGACAAGCATGGAACGGCCTTCCAGCTGATCACGATATTGGTGGCAGATTTCAGGATACGCATCCACCTCGGCGGAGATAAGATGATTGTCTACGATATCACTGAGCAGGTCAAACCAGAACAGCGAAATCCGGGTCAGCACCTTACCTTTTCCTGGGATGGGATCACCCATGACCACATCATAGGCAGAGATCCTGTCGGTGGCGACCATAATCAATTTATCATCATGCCCGGGGATACCGTACATGTCGCGCACCTTTCCTCGGTGCAGTAAGTTGAGTTCGGGACAGTCGGTACGAATTACAGCGTTGCTCACAAGAAAAACCTCCCAAAATATCCGGGCCGGGATTATCGGTTCCCGGCCTGGAGAACATTGTGTCTGTACAGTTATGCCTTACAGGCTCAACTCTTTTTTTACGGCATCAATCACAGCATCACTGCTTACAGCCTTTACCGAAAGCAGCAGTCCTTCTTTTTCGTAAAAACCAATCAAGGGTGCGGTCTTCTCGTTGTAGGTGGCAAGTCGATGGCTGATGGCCTCCTCGGTCTCGTCCTCGCGTTGCACAACCTTGGAGCCACACTTGTCACAGATCCCTTCCTGTTTGGGCGGATTGGATTTTACATTGTAAATGGACTGGCAGTCTGAGTTCTCGCAGGTCCGGCGGGTACAGAGCCGATCAAGAATGATATCCTTGGGCACATCAATATCAACTGCCTTATCCAGGGTAATGTCCAGCTTGGCCAGCAATTCTGTCAATGCCTCTGCCTGTGGAATGGTGCGGGGAAAACCATCGAGCAGAAAACCTTTTGCACAATCCGGCTCCTGCAAACGTTTTTCCATGATCCCCATGATAAGTGAATCGGGAACCAGATCACCGCGTTTCATGTATCCCTCCGCCTCTTTGCCCAGTTCGGTACCGGCCTGAACTGCACCACGCAATATGTCTCCAGTGGAAATCTGGACGGAACCGTCAATGGCGGTCAACAGTTTGGCGACGGTTCCTTTACCGGCGCCCGGGGCACCTAATAAAATCAATTTCATTGTATTCTCCTGCAAATTATATTCATGTTTGTCGGTGTCGTAAAAAGCCTCGCCATCGACGGCGGAAAGGTTATAACTCATTGTATTTACGTACAACGCAATTTGCGCTTTGGACTCTTTACGAGCCCATCACGTTAACGCTCAAAAAAATTTTATAACATAGCCGATTCCGTCAGGAGTTGGTAGCCAAAAATGCCTTCTCCCGGATCATTTTTTTTGACTGCATCAAAACAATCACCCCCTTGACAAGCGGTAAAGCAAACTTACTTTTTGAGCAGTACAAACTCCACCTCATAACCCTGAAAGGAGGAATAAAAATGGCATTGATACGATTAACCGAACGGCCAAACTTCAGGAATCCCTGGGCCGAATTCGAACGCATCCGTCGAGGACTGGATGAACTTTCCCAGAACCTGGCAAGCGAAGGTACAACGCAAATGCATGCCACGGTGTACCCGCCGCTTATGATGTATGAAAATAAAGACTCACTGACCCTTAAAGCTGAATTGCCTGGCATCAGGGTTGAGGACCTTGAGGTGTCTATTGAAGGCGAGACGCTCACCTTACAGGGCAAGAGGGATCCGCAACAGGAAGAAGAAAATATTTCCTACCACCGTCGGGAGATAAAAACCGGGAATTTCAGCCGTGCTATCGCTCTGCCGGCTAAGGTAGACCTTGACAATATTTCGGCAAAACTGGTGGACGGCATCTTGACCTTAACCCTGAGTAAAAGAGAAGAGACCAAACCCAGACAAATAAACATTACCACCGAGCATTAACTGCAGGTCCCAACCAACCGCCAACCCAAATATTTTCGACAGGATACTGAGTAGGAGGACACCATGGGAGAACAGGAACTCCAAGTACAGGAAAAACAGATGGTACAACAGGACAGCGAATCAACCAAGCCTGAGAAGCTCTTTATTCCGGCTGTAGATATATTTGAAACCGATAAAGAGGTTACGGTTGTAGCTGAAATGCCTGGGGTAACCAACACCGGGGTGGACATTTCCCTTGAAGACGATGTGCTGACTATCAGTGGCCGCCGGGAAGAAAAAGACCCGGATGGCCGTTTACTCCTCCAAGAGTATGAAAACGGGAGTTATTTACGCAAGTTTACCGTGTCGGAAACCATTGACCAGGAGCATATATCCGCATCCATGAACAGCGGCTTGCTCAAGGTCGTCCTGCCAAAGGCAGCACCGGCACAGCCCCGCAAAATTGAAGTTCACCCAGGCTGAACCTTTTACTTCTTCCCCCCGCCTGTCCATTCCTGGCAGGCGGGATTCGTGTATTCCAGCAACTCGGCAGTCAACGAACCGATTACAATCTTCGAGTTAATGATAACCGGTACTCGGCAGGCATCGTCGGTAAGCCAGAACACAGTCTCTCCGTCCTTGTTATATAATCCCTTAAAATTCATTTTCGGCATCACTTTCAGGGTATCGACTTCTCCAAAAAGCGTATTCTTCTTCTCTCTACCCATCATGATCACCGAAACTTCATGACGTTTTTCGTCGACAAAGGTGGGGACAACAGGTTCATTACCCTGAAATTTAAGCGCCCTCGTGATAAAGAAGGAAGAAAATTCATTATACGCAGTTGCGGAAAGGGTAAACTTCTTGGGAGGCTGTTTGTTTTTTTGATAACTGACCCTCAGCCGCTGCTGGTCATAGAGCGTCAGGCGCCGGGTAATCCTTTCACTATGCCCTTCCTTTTGCAACACCTCATAGCGATAAGGCAAGATCATTGACCCGCGAACAAAGGTAGTAAACGTGTCGTCCACTGGATAAAACATGCGAAACAACCCGTAATCCGTTACCCGCGCATGTATCGTAAACCCATCACCGCTTTCAGCACGGGAAACCACAAGGTAAAGATCCCCGATTTTAACACCACCTGACCAGGAAATGTTGTAGTGCATGACCTCTTCACCGGAAAAAATCCGGGCAAGCGCCTCCGGGTTTACCGAAAGTGTGCCTGATTCTGCACGGCCATTGACCGTGCCGACGAAAAGAATGGCTAACGCCAGAACAATACCACGAAACATGTACATTTTGATCAACTTTGCTTGCGCACACCCATAAGTTATGTTGCCACCAATGGAAAGTACTTACCGCTGGGATTACATACCGTTACTCAATTTTTCACCCTTTATTGACCTGTTGTACTGCACCGAACACTACAGAGCTACATTTTTTCGCATAATTCGTCATTTTATTGATGAACGCTGGCCTGTTGCACTAGATTTACTAACAAGGAAAAGTAAGACTAAAAGAACAAGTTGGAGGCTGAAATTTGAGGTTTACCATACACCGGCACAGGTCTTCATCAACATGAATGGCCCAGGTCCAGCCAGAAAGGATTTGTCCCTGAACCATCGAACAGGCTGATCCTGTATAAATAAACTGTCTCTAGAGTTTGGCAACCCCGTCTCAGACTTGAAGGTTACATGGTGCTAAACAAACATCACACCTTGAACCTGTTGACAAGGGCATGCAGTTGTTCGGCAAACTTGCTCAATTCACCGGCGCTGGTATGGACCTCGGTACAACTTGTTTTCATTTCCGAGGCGGCTTGATTCACCTCCGTTATATCCGCTGCTATCTCTCCGGATACAGCCGAACTCTCAGAGACATTCTGGTTAACCTCCTGAATACCTGCGGAGGCCTGCATAACATTGTTAGAAATCTCCTCTGTCGTGGCGGTCTGCTCTTCCACGGCTGAGACAATGGTCGCAACGGTTTCATCCCCGTTTTTTATCACTTCTGAGATCTGGCTTATCTCTAAAGCGGTCTCAGAGGTTGATTTTTGAATACCGTCAACTTTCGACTTGATATCATCGGTGGCTTCAGAAGTCTGTTTGGCCAGTTCCTTGATTTCATTAGCGACGACCGCAAATCCCTTGCCGGCTTCTCCGGCCCGGGCCGCTTCAATTGTAGCGTTCAAGGCAAGCAGATTGGTTTGTTCGGAGAT
>CALZIH010000234.1 GCA_945787305.1 uncultured Desulfobulbaceae bacterium
CAACGTATTTTTGAACCGTTCTTTACAACCAAACCGGTTGGCGAGGGGACCGGGCTTGGCCTGTCCATCTGCGCAGGAATAGTTGCCGAAGCCAATGGCGAAATAGATGTTGCAGACCGTGAAGGCGGCGGCACCATATTCACGCTGCTGTTACCGTCTGAAGAACCGGAGAAGGTGCCTGATCCATGAAACTACTCATTGTCGAAGACAATCTCAGACAGAGAGAATTACTGCAGGAGGTGTTCAAAAAGACAGACCTCCTGGTTACCGCCTGTGAGGACAGCAGAGAAGCATTACTGCTCATCGAAAACGAAAACTTTGATACGGTAATAACCGACCTCATGATGCCGCACCTCTCCGGTACAGACATCCTCAAGGCCTGCCAACGCCGGGATCCTGAACTGCCGGTTATCATCATCACCGGTTACGGTTCAGTGGACTCCGCTATCGAGGCCATGAAAATCGGGGCCTACGATTACATTGAAAAACCTTTTGATCCGGCTGAGCTTTCCCTGGTGGCCCACAAGGCAATAGCACACTACACCCTGGTGAAAAAAAATCGAGAGATGGCCGCCACCATTGTAACGTTACAATCAAATGACTTCATCGGTTCATCTCCTGCCATCCAGGCGGTCAGAACAATGGTTGAACGGGTTGCACCACTTGATGTTCCGGTACTTGTTCAGGGAGAAACCGGCACCGGCAAGGAGCTGGTTGCCAGGATGATTCACCGGGCCAGTAAAAGAGCAGAAAATAAATTTCTGGCTATAAACTGCGGCGCACTCAACGAATCAATTCTGGAATCAGAATTATTCGGCCATGAAAAAGGAGCCTTTACCGGTGCGTCTCAAGATAAAAAAGGGCTTTTTGAAGCGGCGGACAAGGGTACGGTTTTCTTTGATGAGATCAACAGCATGAGTCCCTCATTACAGGTCAAACTTCTCCGTGTCATCCAGGAGGGCTCTTTTTTGCGGGTAGGCGGTACCAATGATATCCTGGTGGATGTCCGTATTATCAGTGCGACAAACGCCGAGTTAAAAAACGAGGTGGAACAGAGCCGATTCCGGGAAGACCTCTATTACCGTCTCAATGTCATGAATATTGATTTACCATCCCTTCGGGACCATCGGGAAGACATTGCCGAATTGGCCTATTTTTTTCTCCGGAAATGCGCCGGTAAGTTTGAAAAAACCATAACCGCGATTGCCAGTGAGACATTATCTCATTTAAGCAAATATGCCTGGCCCGGCAATGTCCGCGAGCTTGAAAATGTCATCAGCCGTGCAGTTATCATGGAACAGAGCAACGCACTTACAGTCGCTTCTCTACCGGAAGAGTTATTGGCCGATGAAAACAGGATACTCGCTTCAAATTTACCCTTAATGAGCCTTGAAGATATGGAAAAATTCATGATCAAAATGGCCCTTAACCAGACCAACGGTAACAGGTCTAAGGCCGCTCACTTGCTTGGCATTGATAACTCCACCCTGTGGCGTAAGTTGAAAAAAATACAGGGGCACCATTAATCTGTCTTTGACCCCGAAAATTGCTTTGATATAATGTATAGAAGCTGACAAAAGAGTTACAGGTGTCAGAAAGGAACCAATTTGCAGAGCTAGAGGGTGGCATCAACCTGTTCTTCATCGGATCTCCCGGCTCAACCCTGTGTACAACATCATCACGGCCGCAGAATAAAAGTCAATACTAAGGAACCAAGCACAAACTTGAAAACTCTAACGGCAACGACAAAACAGACAACGTACTGGTATATTAGGATTTTAGAGCTGAATATCAAAAACCTTTGTCAACTGCAGTCTCACCTCTTCACCTTCATATGGTTTGTCTCTGTTTTTCTCCTGCCTGCTCAAGCTGTAGCGGCCCTGCCTCAATACGAGGCCGATGCCCGGGCGGCCTATAGCGATTCCAGGATCAGTGTGCATGGGGTCATCCTCCAACCCGATGGGCAGAGACTGCACGGGGCAACCGTTTCTTTGCAGGGAAAAACAACAACTACCGATTCACAGGGGCGCTACCGCTTACAGGGCCTGCTCCGCCGCAATGATTTTCTTACCATTTCCTGCCCCGGTTATCGTCAAGAGCTTGTACCTGTCGCCCTTCGTGTTGCGGCCTTGATTGCAACGGTGAATGTTCCGCCATTTTCGCTCATGATCGATGATGCAGAGAGCACCCGTTTCCTTTTTGGCGGAGATACATCCTTTGCCCGCCGATTTTTAGATCCACCCGAGGTGACCCCACTGGACCAGATTCCGGCTGATAATCCGGAGGCCCTGATTCAGGCCTCAATCCCCGAGCCAGGGAGCAAGGCTGTCGTGCAATACATCCGGCCCTATTATCAGAATGCGGGCTACGGTGTTCTTAATTTTGAAAGTCCGGTCACCGACACCCCTATTACACCGCATTTGAGCAAAAGCTATAAATATTTTTCCCTGCCCGGATCGTTACCTGCTCTGCCCTGGCTTGGTGTCGATTACGTCTCCCTTGGCAACAATCACGTCTATGACTACCTGCAACAGGGGATGGCGGATACGTTGTCCTTCATTAATAATGCGGGCATACCACACAGCGGCGCCGGGTTAAATGCAGCCGATGCGTTTCTGGCCCATCGCATTCAGCGGGGCGGCCATAACTATGCCCTGCTGTCGATGACCTCGGTCACCGGTGCACACAATCCTCCGAAATATGTGGCCGACGACCTCCAGGGTGGTGCGGCCGATTTGACCGATGACACAGCGGTGCAGAATGCAGTGCAGCGTGAAATCGATGCCGGCTACCTGCCCATCGTCCAACTCCATACAGGCAAGGAGTATACTTACTTCCCCTCAAACTATGCCGCAAATCGTTTCCAGCTCGCCGCAAATGCCGGGGCAGCTCTCATTATCGCCCATCACCCCCATGTGGCCCAGGGCATTGGCATCGAGAATGATGTCATCACCGTCCATTGCCTGGGCAACCTTGCCTTTGATCAAGACCGACTGGATACGATGCTCGGCCTGCTGGCGCAGGTGGATATGCGTGGAAGCCTTGTCCAGCGGGTCCGACTCTTGCCGGTGACGATAAAAGATTACCGACCCCGTCCTTTGGCCGGCGAACAGGCCCTTCATTTTCTCCGTCGGATCGGCGAATATTCCACAGGTTATGGCCTGGAGGTTTTTCCCTATCTGAGCCAGATTTTTGTGGAGCGCACCAAACAGGACATCGCCTTAACCGACCGAAAAATCACCCTGCCCGTCACAATCCCCGCTTCCGGCTCAGCGCTTCTGGATCTCCGGCAGTTCAAAGAGAGCAATGAATCCCTGTATCAAATACACCCAAGCCAGAGTACACTGACGGCAAAACTCGGCCGCGATATACTTCTCTATGGGGATTTTGAAAATCATGCCATAGATGATACGGAATTCGACGCCCCCCGCTGGGACATTTCCGGTAGCTCCAGCTTTGTCAGTGTCGCCAACGCGATGAAAGGGGTTGCCGGCCTGAGCAGTACTCGTAAATCAACCAACTCCCAGGTTTCCTCTATTCCTTTCCGCAACAGAATACGCGTTACCGGAGATGTATTGCAAACCCCACTGAAAGATCTTTCGTTTTTCGGTTACCTGAAAGGGGAGAATGCCGGCGAGACGGTCGTGAAAATTACTTATCATGCCAGTGTGGGAGGCCAGACCTTTGGTGAGGAATATTTCACCTTAACCCAGGGAAGCCATGATTGGCAACAGGTAGAGGCGGTCTTGAATATGCCGGCCGATACGACCACGACCCTGCCACTGGAAAACAACGCCCGAGCCGTACGCCTGTTCTTACGCCAGAGCCCGCCTGTCAGTGACAAGGCAACGGTTTCCTACGACGAGCTGGCCCTCATTAACTGGGAAGAGACAAAAACGCTGACGACAACCTGGACCCTTGACCCGGTAAATCAATACGATTTCATCAAGATTTCCGGAGATCCGGGTGTACATGAACTCGCCCTGACCTTTCGCTCATCCATACCCAGGATCACCTCGCAAATCCCGGAGCCCAAATGGTTTCCCTGGCCGGTATTTTTAGCACCGATAATCAACGGAAAGCATTAAGGCTCCATGAATGGGCCATTGTCAAGTCTCTGCAACTACACGGCGCTATCGATGTTTACCCTATGGCCCACATCAAAGACATCATGGCATGCAGGGCAGATAAATAGCCATTTGTACCGCTCCTGCTCTTTTTTCAACATGGAATGAAATCCGTCCTTATACCCACATGATGGGCAGACTTTAAACTCATCTTCAAGCGGGACCTTATGCACCTCGTAATCCATAAGTGATCTCCTTTATCGGCAAAGTTAGGGGATATTCATATCCTGAGTGCATAGACCATTCACAGGGTATCCATTATTTTTCAGCGCCTTCTTTTTCGCTTTGTTTGCTTCGGCTTCGGTTTCCTTACATCAAATGCAGTTTCATAACCGACGGTAAAATCATTGGTTGTGGTATTGCGGATACTTAGGAAATGAGCATTGTCGGTATCAAAAGGACAACGGGGCATTGCGCAGGGTTCGAATCCAAACTTCTGGTAAAATCGAGGCTCGCCCAAAACGAAGAGGGGTTGTTTCTTGATGACATCCTGCCGCAGGGCAAAGCGGAGCAACTCGGACCCTATACCCTGTTGTTGAAAATCCGGTTTTACGGCCAACGGCGCTAAATGCAAGCCACAGACCTCTGAACCGTTATAGGCGTTTGAAAAGGCAATATAGGCGATGACGGTGTTTGTATGAATACATACCCATTCATGCACCGACGTTCCATTGTTATGGAATTTTTCAACCAGTTGCACTTCATAGCTGCTGCCAGGGAATGCCTGCCGCAACAGGGCCGTTGCCTTGCCGTACATTTCCGGGGTCAATGTTCGTATTTTCATGGAAGTATTGTGCAGCGCTTACCTTATCGTTGCCATTGGGAAATGAAATTTTACTCTATCTTGTCTGAGTACAATGATCCCGACAACTGATGTTCACG
>CALZIH010000235.1 GCA_945787305.1 uncultured Desulfobulbaceae bacterium
CTTATCCGCGTTTTTCAGGAACCGGACAGGAGAAAAGCCTTTATTACTTCCTCTTTTGTAATTTCTCGTCCCACCTCTTTTTCAACAGAAGGGAATGGCGCAAAAGAAGAGTCCAGCCAAAAGAGAATGTCCTGCAGGACAATTTCCGCCTGCAAATCCCGCAAGAGCATGTGGTAACCGTTTGAATACAGCAGAAATCGCTGTTGATTTGCTCGCTGTGCTTTCATTCTTTGCCTGAAAACATCGGCCATTGGCTGGGGAGGAATAATCTCGTCCTTGGCGCCATACAGAAAAAGGGCCTTCGTGTTGAACCGAGGTGCTGCGTGATATGCCGCATCCATCAAATTCGTCAGTCCGTACAGTGCATCAATTCTTGATTCCTTAATAACCAGTGGATCCCGGCCTAATACTCTAAGCATTTCCTGGTTGTCAGAAGGTGTAATGTCGAGTTGTTTTCCGGTTACCTGCAGCCAGGGCATAATTCGAACAGTCAGGCCAAGGAGCCACCGTTGATAGAAAGGCATGGTACCGCGTGACCAGACTGCGGGGGCAACCAAAACCATTCCATCTACCGGTAGGGGATCTTCCTGTCTCTCGGCGACCATTATCACCGCCCCGCCCATACTATCGCCAAGTAGGTACAGCGGCACATCCGGGTGACGCTTTAGCACCAGAGCAATGATAGTTCTGAGATCCCTGCACAGGGCCTCGTAGCCAGGCCATTTCCCCCTATGGGGCGCTCCGCCAAACCCTCGCTGATCATAGGCGTAAAGAGCAACCCCTCGGTCATTGAAATAAGGCGCCGCATCCCTGATAAAGTTGGAATAGTCGTTATACCCATGCAGGGCGATAAAAACGGCTTTGGGACGGATAGGCGGCAGCCATGTTTTCAAGGGGAGTTCGGCACCGTCAAAACTGATGAAAACGGTTTCTGTCAGTCGAGGTTCCTGTATCATCTTCCCCGGCAGGATAACATGCGGAGAGCAGGACCCCATGAGGCACACAGATACTATAAAACATGCTATTCGTATATAGGTCATTTTTTTTGTTTCTTTTCCCTTCCCGCCAGGATGCCATGTGTTTGGTCTGCGAGATCTGAAAGATGGGGAAGGAGAGCAGGGTTAGTGAATGACCTTTGCCTGCGCACTGGAATCACTCGGTTTTTTCTTTGGCGGCAGAGCACTTGCCTGACATCTTCATTGTCCTGTTCTTCTGTTTCAATATGTCAGGAGATATTTTTTCTTTCGACTTGGTCAAATGCGAATATACGTATCTTGACTTTTGACTCCGTGAATTTTCATGGGTGTTACGTATACACAGTAGTCTCAAGTTTGCGTAGACGGGCAAGTTGTTGAGACTGGAAGGGCGAAGCTTAACCGCTTCTCATCAAATGATTCTAAAATTCGTGATCACCTCTAAAATCTAATCCTGTCGCAGATAAAGTCAACATGAGAAAAATTACTATTGGGTTGAGGCTTCAGGTGGCAATGTTAGCTACTAATAAAAAATGTACCGGCTTTATGAGAAAGAGCTGGAGTCACACGATTTAGGCTGTATCTAAGAAGCTGGCTGTGCTTGATAACAGGCGGGGACATACACTTAATGCTTTCATATATAGGATCGCACCTGTGGAATACTGCAGCATTAGTGAGGAGCGGTTATATTAAGTCGTTTGCGGACGGTAGCTACTGTTACTATGTTGCTCCTAGTCGCCTTTTTGCAAATAAAACCAATTTAAAACTCAGAAATCAAGTTGAAAAATAACAATTTTATTTTCTCCCCCAGTGTTTTCCTGCTTATGCCAAGAAGTTCAGCAGTTCTTGTTTTGTTTCTTTTGGTAGATTTCAGAGTTCTCATGATGTGTGCTTTTTCGGCTTTGGCTGCCACTTCAGACAAGGAAACAGTGTTAGCAACTACTTTAATTTGCTTTGCCACATGCTTAGGAAGTGCATCTATTGTAACAACATCAGCCGAAGCAAGGCCTACCAATCTTTCCAAAATATTTTTCAATTCCCTGACATTGCCGGGATAATCATATTCAAAAAGAGCATTTATTAATTCGGGACTCAATGAGACCTTTTTCCCAAAAGTGCAATTAAAATTCGCCAGAAATGAGTCAAGAAGAGGAGAAATATCTTCCTTGCGTTGCCTGAGAGCAGGCATGTGAATAGGGATAACATGCAGCCTGTAATAGAGGTCCTCTCTGAACTCCCCCTCCTGCACCTCCTTTTGAATATTCTTGTTCGTCGCCGTAATAACCCTTACATCAACCTCTATCGTTTGAGTGCCACCAAGTCTTTCAAAGGCCTTCTCCTGCAGGACTCTTAGGAGCTTTGTTTGCACTCCTGCTGACAAGTCTCCTATCTCATCAAGAAAAATAGTCCCTTTGTCCGCCCGCTCAAATCTACCTGGTTTTCTGCGGTCGGCTCCAGTAAACGCCCCTTTTTCAACTCCAAATAGCTCACTTTCCACCAGATTTTCCGGCAAAGCTGCACAGTTCACCTTTATGAAGGGTCCGTTCTTGCGATCGCTTTGATAATGGATTGTTGATGCGACGAGTTCTTTGCCGGTACCGCTCTCGCCAAGAATGAAAACAGTGGAATCTATTTTAGATACCTTGTCGATAAGTTCGTACACATTATTCATTTCCGGGCTGTCACCTATAATGTTCGGAAAATTGAAGCACTCAGAGAGATTTTTTTTCAGTATGATATTTTCAACCCGAAGTGACCGCAACTCAAGAGCCCGGTCAACAATCAGGTTGAATTCCTCCATGGAAAAAGGTTTGGTAATATAATCAAAAGCCCCCAACTTCATGGCTTCCACCGCGTCCTTTATCGTTCCATAAGCAGTCATGATGAGAATCACTGCCCGCGGGTCTTTTTTTAAAATCTTATCAAGAATATCTAGGCCGTTCAAATCGGGCAGCAGCACGTCAGTTACGATCAGGGAAAAGTCATCCTCATCAAAAGCTGTCATGCCATCCGCACCAGTTTCACAGGCGATAACCTCATGGCCTCTCATGGTCAAGGAATCGGTGAGCGTAACCCGCATGATATTGTCATCCTCAATGAGGAGCAGCTTATGTTTCATGTAATTTCTCTAGCAAACTTTACGGTAACAATTGTGCCAATATCAGGTTGGCTATGAACAGTGATATCACCATCGTAGCTGTTTACAATCTCATAGGTCATCCATAATCCGAGACCAGTGCCTTCACCAGGTTGTTTAGTCGTATAAAACGGGTCAAAGACCTTATGGACGTCTTCCTCCTGAATTCCCTCTCCGGTGTCACAAATTTCCAGAAAAACTTCTGCCTCTGAACAATAGGTGTTTATGGCCAAGGTCCCTCCTTTTGTCATTGACTGCACTGCATTGATCATCAGGTTGATCAAAACTTGCTGCAAATCGTGCGGATCGATCTTGATGGAGACGCCGGATTCAACTTCTTCTTTGTAGCTGACGCCCTTTTGCCTCAGCATGTATTCAACAAAGCTGTAGGCCTGTGCCATGGCCTCTTTAACTTCAACGACTTGAGGGTTTTTCTCACCCGTTCTTACCATCCACAGCAACTTGCCTACAGTGTTTTCAATTCTGCCCAAACCATCTTTTAAAAGGTCGACATACCGCTGTCTGATCTTCCCTTCTTCCCCTTTTTCTTCAAGCATATGTACACAATTGAATAAGCCACCAAGTGGATTATTAACCTCATGGGCTACCCCGGCGACAAGGATGCCTAAAGATGCAAGTTTTTGGGATTGGAGCAGTTTTTCATGCGTTTTTTTGAGTTCAATATTTGATTCGCGTATCCGGTCAATCATCCTGTTAAAACTCTTGCAAAGCTGTGTTATTTCTGTGCTGCCTTCAATGTCGACCTTGACATCAAGCACTCTCTCGTCTGCATTCTCAATAATTCCAACAAATTGAAGAAGTTTGTCATGAGTACTTTTTATCTCGAGATTAGAAATCTTTATTCGGTCAATCATCCTGTTGAAGCTCTGTCCGAGACGAGCGATTTCATCACTGCCGTTCCTGGTAATTACTTTGACATCGAGTTTGTCCCCTCCAGCACTTTCCATTACTTGAGCGAGTTCTGCTATGGGTTTGATGAACTGCCTGCTTAATAGAACTATAATCATAAAGCACACGGCAAGCATCATGATGGTGATGATTGTCACTCCCCATACACTCTTTTCTATTTTCTGCTCTAACTTCTTCAACGAGACGGCAAACCTGAGTGTTCCCCAACGTTTGTTACCGATTGAGAGGGGCGTCGCAAAATCAAGGGCGCCGGAATCAGCTTGGCTGTCATGGAATTCTTGGACCACAGTTGAATCAGAAGCGAGGGCCTTAGTGGTTATAGGATCGTCATAGATTTGGCCATATTCATTAAAATCATTATGGGATATAATCCTGCCTTTTTCATCAAGCACTGCAATGTAAATCAAATGAATCTCTTTTTTGTTGAATATCCCCATTATATAATTATCGATTAATCCTCCTTCTTCAACAAGGCCAAGCCTTTCATAAATCAGATCGTTCATTACCGGAATTGCAAGCGTCTCTGCTAAAAGTCTGCCCTGTCTCTCAATGTCCTGGTACAATATAGTGTTTTCCCTTTTTATGACCAGTAATCCCGTGGCTACCATAAAGAAAAGCACCGCGGAAAAAGTCATGATGACAAATTTTCTCTGAAGTGAAAGATGGTTAAGAACCTCTGGTTTCATAATTGTATATTAGGATGACAGCCCATGCCGCATGTCTTGGGTATGTTGTTGATCAACTTTCTGATATGTTCGTAGTCAAAATCATCAGCCTCAGCAAAACCACCCCTAAACTCAGGACCAATCTTCTGGAGAACTTTCTGTCCATGTTCAGTATTGTTCATTTCCAGTAGAGTAATCCTAATCGTTTCTACTTGGGCATATGAAATTTTGGGACCAATTACCAGGGGACCGGTGGGGATCGGACCTGATCTGGCTATAATCTTCAATCCCAGAGGAATATATTTTTCTGCAACGGATTCTCTTACCGCGCCTGCATCATATATTCCTTTTAAAACCCATTTAACAACTGAGTCATGATAATTGAAATTATTAAAACCTTTGAGATCCTTCTGGTGTATACCATGTTCTGCGAGAAGATATCTTGGGATAAGATTTCCTGAGGTCGATTTAAAAGAAGCAAAAGCAAAGCTCTTGCCTTTGAGATCCGACAGTTGGTTAATGGGACTGTTTTTCTTTGTCACAATGACACTATGGTAGAATGAAACTCCTTTTTCAGTAATACTTTTGAGGAGAGAAATTGCCTTGTAATCTGCTTTGGCGTGGAGATAGGTTAACGGACCTAGGAAAGCCATATGAATTATTCCTTCACCCAGTGCTAACACGGTATCATCATATGTTTTCTTAAGGATCAGTTCAAATGTATATGGGGTTTTCTCTGAGAGATAATCCATTAGCGGCTGGAACTTTTCATAGGCAACTCTCGGGTTGTCTTTTGGAATAATGCCAAAAAAAACAGTGTGTAACTGTGCCTTCATGACAATGGGATTTTCAGTGGCATTGAATTTTGTTACAAACGTCTGCATATCCCGCACAGAATCATAATTGCTGTCCTCAGCCCGGACAAATTTTTCAATGAGCATGGAGTTAAGTATCTTTTTGCCCTCCTGATCCTGGTCCATATTCAATATTATCTCTTTAATCTTTTCTTTAATAAATATTGGGACTGTGGCTGTTGTTACCAATGGTGGAATGCCAAAGTCGGGAGATTGCCCAATAACACGGACCTGACTGACATATGGGGATTGGTTTTTCACCATATATTGGTAAATCAAGCTTTCAACCGCTGCTCCTTCCACCTCCTTTTTGGCCACAAGTTCAACAGATTTGTTGTGGCTGTAACTGTATATATATTTTGCAAAGAAATCATCAATCCGCTCACCTTTCTTTGCAAGAAGATAAACGGGATAAAGCCTACCTGAATTAGATTTGGGATCGGTAAAAGCGAAACCCCTGCCTTTCAAGTCATCAAAACTCTCGATATTGCTGTCTTTATGGACAATGATAAATGACTTATAAAAGGGTTTTCCGTCCACCTGCGGTACGGCAAGCAGTTCAACGCCGAATTTGCTTTTGTCTTCCACATAGGGTGCCGAGCAGATAAAGGCGGCATCCACTCTGCCCCCTTCCAGCATTCTGTCCATCTCGTCGTAGGTCTTCCGGTATTCCATTTCGACCGGCTGACCAATTTTGGTTGAAATATAATCAATAAGGTCCTGATAATAGTCAACCGTGCCCACGGGGGTAATCATTGAAACAACGCCTATCCTAATGGGTCGTTGAATAGCCCGGCCACTATCAAAAGATAAAAGAGAGAAAAAGACGAGAACGAGAGAGGAGAGAATCACGATCAGCCAGTAGCCCTTCGGAAATCAAAAAACCGACCGCCATGGTATCGAGTTCAGTTGGGGTGCAAAGCAGTGAAACCAGGGATTTTCCATTCACCATCAAGGTGAAAGTTGTTTCAGCGGCAATCTGGTCTACCAGCTCTTCCGCCTGATCGCCTTTAAATCTTATTATAAGCGTCTCATTAATCGCATCCATACATTCTAAGATCCGAGCTAAAGGCGCTTAAAAACAGCCGAGCTGACATTTACTGATCTTGATATTTAACTTATCGGC
>CALZIH010000236.1 GCA_945787305.1 uncultured Desulfobulbaceae bacterium
ATCCCTGCCATCGCTGTTTATCTCCAGACTTAACCTTCTTAACCACACCTTTGCCGAACTCTCAAAAGCGGTTCATGAAAATAATGTCGACCGACAGACAGCGGCTATGACATCGTTTAGTGAGAGTCTTGGTACAATCAAGGGGGAAGGTCTCGACAATGAAGATCAGCTGAGCTGGCAAGAACTTTCCATGCTGCTGACCAGTGATATCATCTTATTACGCGAAGCGGAAACTACACGTGAAACCGAACAGCTGTACGCAACCATGGCCGAACATTTCCACCAATTACGGAACCGCTTTGACCTGGAAGATGCAGCCGCTGCACGCCTTGGCACCGATCAACTCAGGGAAAAAATTTCTCAGCTCCTCAGCGGTTACCTTACCCTGCAGCAGCACTTGGCGAAAGACAACCTTACAGAGGCCACTGCTGAAGGTTCCGCTTTGGGCTCATCTGCAGAAACAGTGATAACAGAGCTCAGGGCAACAGGATTTGACCAGGCATCGATTCTGGCTACTCAACTTGAAGAAGATGTTCGCCTGTTGAAAACGGCAAGCACCCTGGAAGAAACCCGGACAGCTTTCTATCCCTTGAGCAAGACTGTTGCCGAGATCGTGGAAACCTTTGGCAGCAATACCGCCACACCACTCTTTATCCAGTTCTGCCCCATGGCCTTTGGCAACCAGGGTGCCACCTGGATTTCCAGTTCGGAAGAAATCAACAACCCATACTTCGGGGCAATGATGCTGCGTTGCGGAGAAGTCCGCAAACAACTCACACAGTAAAACCATGACTGATCCTAGCCAACAACTGCCTCCGGCGACCTCCTTTGTCGGCGCCATCATTCGCTTCTGCCTGCTGAACAAGGTCATAATAGGCTTGGCATTACTGGCCATTACCGGCTGGGGAATCATGGTTGCCCCTTTTGACCTTCAATTCGCCGGGATACCCCGTGACCCGGTGCCGGTGGATGCCATTCCCGACATAGGGGAAAATCAACAGATTGTTTTCACCAAGTGGCCTGGCCGCTCCCCGCAGGATGTGGAAGATCAGGTTTCCTACCCGCTCACCGTCGCCCTGCTCGGCCTGCCCGGGGTCAAAACCGTGCGCAGCTATTCCATGTTCGGTTTTTCCTCCATCTATGTCATCTTTGATGATTCGGTGGAGTTTTACTGGTCCAGGTCCCGCTTGCTGGAAAAACTTTCCAGTCTGCCACAGGGCACACTGCCCCCGGAGGTCAGGCCGGCCCTCGGCCCTGATGCCACCGGCCTGGGACAGATCTTCTGGTATACCCTGGAAGGCCGTGACCCCAAAGGTAACCCTGCCGGAGGCTGGGATCTGGCTGAGCTGCGCTCCATCCAGGACTGGTATGTCCGTTATGCCCTGATGGGGGTCAATGGTATTTCCGAGGTCGCCTCTGTGGGTGGTTTTGTCAAGGAGTATCAGATTGACGTCGACCCGGACGCCATGCATGACAAGGGAGTCAGCCTCGAGGATGTATTCAGGGCTATTAAACAGTCCAACATTGATGTTGGCGCACGTACCATCGAAATCAATCGGGTGGAGTACGTCATCCGCGGCATCGGTTTTGTCAAAAGTCTACCCGACCTGGAAAAGGCGGTGATCAAGGCCGTGGATAATATCCCTATCCGTGTTTCCGACGTCGCTACTGTGACTCTTGGGCCAGCCTTGCGACGCGGGGTGCTGGATAAGGCGGGAGCGGAAACCGTCGGCGGTGTAGCCGTGGTTCGCTACGGCGACAACCCGCTGGCGGCCATTGAACGCATCAAGGAAAAGATCACGGAAATAAGTCCGGGGTTGCCGAGCAAGACCCTGGCCGACGGCACCGTGAGCAAGGTTACCATTGTTCCCTTTTATGACCGCTCCGGTTTGATCTATGAAACGCTGGGCACCCTGAAAACCGCACTTGGCGAGGAGATTCTGATCACCATCATAGTGGTGCTGGTTACGGTCATGCACTTTAAGAGTTCCTTCCTGGTCTCTGCCCTTCTGCCACTGGCGGTGTTGATGGCCTTCATCGGCATGAAAATTTTCGGAGTCGATGCCAACGTTGTTGCCCTGTCCGGCATTGCCATTGCCATCGGTACCATTGTCGACATGGGCATTATCATCTGTGAAAACATCCTGACAAAACTTGATGAGGCCACCGAGGAAGAATCAACCCTGAGCGTCATTTATGAGGCTGCCACTGAAGTGGGTAGTGCGGTCCTTACAGCTGTGGCCACCACCATTGTCAGCTTTCTTCCGGTCTTCGCCATGCAGGCCTCCGAAGGGAAGTTGTTCAAACCCCTAGCGTATACGAAAACCTTTGCCTTGATCGCTTCGGTGGTCATCGCCCTCACCATCCTGCCGCCGTTGGCCCATCTCCTTTTTTCCAAGGCTAAGAAGGTGAAACGACCGGGTGTAATCGAGTTTATCATGCCGGTTCTCCTCATTGTTGCCGGCCTCCTTCTGGCCTGGAAGATCCATATCCTTGGACTGATCCTGGCCGGTTTCGGCATCTACCGTTGCATTATCAAATGGCTGCCTCAATCTGTAATGCGGATCTTTGACCGGATCGAAAACTGGTTTGCCATTCTGATCATCACGCTGCTTCTGGCCTATACGTGGCAACCGCTGGGCGTAGAAAAGGGTACTTTTGTAAATGTTGTCTTTGTTGGCGTCATGATTGCAGGGGTCCTTGGTTTTCTCCAGCTCTTTCAATACCTGTACCCTTGGCTTCTCAGCTGGTGCCTGCGCTTTAAAGCAGTATTTCTGCTTCTCCCCCTGTTGGTTACCCTGGCCGGAGCCATGGTTTGGCTCGGCGCACCACAGCTCACCAACTGGATGCCCGACTTTATCCGTGAAAGCAGGCCCATGGTTCGGCTAGCCCACAGTTTCCCGGGCCTTGGTAAGGAGTTCATGCCTCCCCTGGATGAAGGCTCATTCCTCTACATGCCGACAACCATGCCCCATGCCGGCCTCTCAGAGGTACAGGAAGTGCTGGCCCAACAGGATAAAGCAATTACCGCCATACCTGAGGTGGAATCTGCAGTCGGTAAACTGGGTCGTGCAGAGACCCCTCTTGATCCAGCCCCTTTATCGATGATCGAAACCGTTATCAACTACCACCCGGAATACCTGCTGGATGGCCAGGGAAAACGGCTACGCTTTGCTTTTCGTCACGACAGGAAAGATTATTTCAGAAGCCCTGAAGGGGCTCTCCAGAAAGCACCGGATGGGGCTGCTTACCTTGTTCAAGGTCGGTTTGAACGAGACGAAAACGACCGTCTCGTTCCGGATGCTGCAGGTAAACCGTTTCGAATCTGGCGTCAACCGCTTGATCCGGATATTAATCCGGGCCGGGAAGCCTGGCCTGGCACTCAAAACTCCGATGATATCTGGAACGAAATCGTTACGGCAGCAGATATACCAGGCGTGACATCAGCACCAAAACTGCAACCCATTGCCACCCGCATCGTCATGCTCCAGACAGGTATGCGTGCCCCCATAGGGATCAAGGTCAAAGGGCCTGACCTTGAAACCATTGAAAATGTCGGTCTGCAGCTGGAAGGGCTGGTCAAACAGGTGCCTTCGGTTGCTCCGCTTACGGTACTTGCCGACAGGGTTGTGGGTAAGCCCTATCTGGAAATCATCATCAACCGTGAAGCCATTGCCCGTTACGGCATTCAACTGGGCAAGGTGCAAAAAGTGCTTGCGGTTGCCGTTGGCGGCACAATGATCACCACCACGGTAGAAGGCAGGGAACGATACCCGGTCCGGGTACGGTATCTGCGGGAGCGACGGGATTCTATAGAGGCCCTTAAACGCATTCTGGTAACAGCCCCCGGCGGTCAACAGATTCCCCTTGTCCAGTTGGCTGATATTCACTACGTCCGCGGCCCTCAGATGATTAAAAGCGAGGATACTTTTTTGACCGCCTATGTCCTCTTTGATAAAAAACCCGGTTTTGCCGAGGTGGATGTGGTGGAACATACCAAGGCCTTTTTACAGGAAAAAATTGATTCCGGTAAGCTGCGTCTACCGGCCGGAGTCTCCTATACCTTTGCCGGCAACTATGAACACCAGATCCGGGCCCAGAAACGTCTTGCAGTTATTCTGCCCCTGGCCCTGCTTGTCATTATGGTAATTCTCTTCCTGCAATTTAAATCAATGGCCACCACCATGATGGTTTTTTCCTCAATCCTGGTTGCCTGGTCCGGCGGATTTTTGATGATCTGGTTCTATGGTCAAGACTGGTTCCTGGGATTTTCTATCTTTGGAACAGACATGCGTCAGTTGTTTCAGGTCCACACCATCAACCTATCTGTGGCCATCTGGGTCGGTTTTCTCGCCCTGTTCGGCATTGCCACCGATAACGGAGTCCTGATGGCCACCTTCCTGGACGAATCCCGAGCCCGCTTCAAGGGGACCAGCAAACAGGAGATCCGACAGATGGTCCAGCGAGGGGCGCAACGACGGATTCGACCCGCCCTGATGACCTCGGGAACAACCATCCTTGCCCTGATTCCGATCCTGACCTCAAGCGGCCGAGGTTCGGACATCATGGTGCCCATGGCCATCCCCTCTTTCGGTGGCATGATCGTTGCTTCGCTCACCCTTCTTGTCGTACCGGTGCTCTATTGCGGAGTGGAAGAGTTTAAACTGCGATTTTCTCAAAAAAATATCGATCAAGCAGTTCAGGAATAAATATCTTCTCAGAAAGAAAAATTTCGCCTAATTCTGAGAAAGGAAGGAAACTTGGGGATACCGGATTTATATACACCGTAATATTTGAAGGTAACGGTTGAGCCTACCTGCGGCGGGCTCAACCGCTCTGCGTCGCTGAATCCGGTTCCAATCTTAAATCTGATACTATTGGGCAATTCAACCGTAGCCTTCAGGTTCTCGCAGAAAGTATGGGCATGAAGGTAGAGCACCGACCGGTTCCTGTAGAAGAGCTTGCAGAA
>CALZIH010000237.1 GCA_945787305.1 uncultured Desulfobulbaceae bacterium
AAAAATCAAAATATTGCAGCAAATCACTTTTAGTGATCAAAAACAGATCTGTGCCACGAAAGGTGGTCGGATATTTGGCGGGTTTGTCCGAGCCTTCCGGGACTGAAACAAGCACCACCCGCTTATGCTCGCCGAGGTAAAAGGATGCCGGACAGACCAGGTTACCGACATTTTATATAAAAATAATATCAAAACAGCCGTCAGCAGACTGGTGTTCCAGGGCGTGCAACCCTTTGTGGACCATTGGCGCATCGAGGTGGCAGGCCCCGCCGGTGGTGAGCTGTACAGCCGCCACACCTTTGGCCCTGATCCGGTCCGCATCCCGTTCGGTTTCAATATCCCCTTCTATGACCCCTATTTTTACAGCATCACCAAGTGCATCTATGGTGTGTTCCAGCAGGGTGGTTTTGCCGGAACCGGGACTGGAAATCAGGTTGATGGCCACTGCCCCCATTCGCTCGATGTGCTTTCGGTTCGACTCTGCCTGCTTCTGATTTGCATCAAGCAGGCTTTTATTTACATCCACAATCGTGCTGTCGGCACTTTCCGTTAATTGACACCCGCATACATCACACATGCTATTACTCCATTTCAATTTGTTTTAAGATGAGCTCATCACCACCAGAGGCAGCAAGACGGTGTGAACTGCAGGCAATACACGTATCTTTGGAAAGCCCGCCATGGGGCATCTGCCCTACCCCATGATGTTCCTGCTCAAGACTAAAGACCTGCTCACAGTCAAGACAGGTATAGGATGGCGGCGGTACATCAATCTCAAGCACAGCCTCTCGGATTACCGGGCTCTCCTGTTTCAATGCGTCAAATCCAAAGCTGAACGAGTCGACAACGATCCCGGAAAATGGCCCAATGACTACCGTGATCCGCAATATGCGCTCTGCCTTATGTTCGGCGGCCAGGGTATGCAGTTGCTCTATGAGCCCCTGGGCTAAAGAAAGTTCGTGCATGGGAAACCTTGTTTCAGGTGGGTGGGTTGCAGGTGAAGAACACGGAAATCGCTTACTCCATGTCAACAAATCCTTGGCAGCGGATGCCCGGTGAGCGGTTCAATGAGCCGGGTGCCGCCGATACCCGTGGTCAGACTCACCCGACCGCTCGGGCCATCCGTCACGGTGCCGATAATCGCTGCCTCCTCCCCCTCGGGCAGACTGCGCATGCAGGCCAGGGTCTCTTCAGCACGCTCCTGGTCGCAGATCACAATACATTTGCCCTCATTGGCAAGATAGAGTGGATCAAGCCCGATGAGTTCGCAGGCAGCAGCCACTGTGGGCCGTATGGGAAGCGATCGCGCAGGACACGGATGGAATCTCCACTCTCATCCAGCATGTTCTCCACCAATTTATGCAAGGCCATGGTGTCACTTTGTATATCGCCGCCAATGGAGAGCCCGGATTGATTGGCCATGATGGTGATGCCGTGATCACCGATTGTCCCGGAGACCAGGACCACATTACCCAGCCGGGCTTGCTTTCCGGAAATATTGACCCCGTCAGGGACAATCCCCACCCCGGTGGTGTTGATGAATATCTTATCCGCCTTGCCCTTGGGAACCACCTTGGTATCGCCGGTGACAATTGCAACCCCGGCCTGGTCTGTTGCTCCGGCAATGGAGGCGATGATTTCCTCGAGTTTTGTGGCGGAAAAGCCCTCCTCAATGATTAACCCTAAACTGAGGGCAACGGGACGAGCGCCACGCATGGACAGGTCATTGATGGTTCCGTTCACTGCCAGCTCCCCGATGTTGCCGCCCGGAAAAAAAAGAGGATCCACCACATAGCTGTCCGTCGACATCGCCACCCTGCCCTTATACTCTTCCAGCACAGCACAATCTTCCAGGCCATGCAAAACCGGACTGGAGAGATATTTGAGAAAAAGATCGCTGATCAAATGTTGACTGGCAAGACCGCCGCTGCCATGATCAAGGCTGATTGTTTTGATTATGTTCATAGATTCCCTTTAGGCTACCTTGAAAAATTGTACTTTCGCCCGATCTCAGCGTTATGCTCAAAATTTTATCCTCGGAATATCAGACATATGCCTGTGGTAAAATTATTCGCATGCCTTGACTTCGAACGAAAATCCTAATTTTTCAAAACACCCTTTAGTTGTTTCCGGTATCACATCACAGGACGTGTAACGCTGCACTTTTGTCAGCACAAAACGCTAAAAGAGTCTTTGGGCGTCTGCAGATTTGTGCAGGCGAGACCGACCGCTATAGCCATCTAGACGACAGTCTCGGCCATGCAACGATGCGTTACCCCTGATTCATTGACGATTGTCCCAATACCGATAGTAGGCAGCACAGGTTCCCTCACTGGAGACCATGCATGGCCCCACCGGCTGCATGGGTGTACAGCGTTTGCCGTACAATGGACAGGACGGTGGCAACAGTCTTCCCTTGAGGATGTCGCCGCACTTGCATCCTTTTGGCTCCGGTGCGGGTTCAACCTTGAGCTCCAACCTGGAAAAGGCATCAAACCTTGTATACCGTTCACGCAGGCCAAGGCCGCTTGCCGGTATGGTTCCTAAACCGCGCCACTCTGTATCGACAACTTCAAACACTTCATCCACAAGCTCTCGGGCTCGCTGGTTGCCCTGATCGGTCACCACCCGGGTATAACAATTCTCCACCCGGGCTTCTCCTTTAATGATCTGTCTGGTCAGGGAGAGCAGGCCGCTGACGAGGTCGGCCGGTTCAAACCCCGCCACGGCGCAAGATATGCGATGTTTTTCAACCAGGGACGCATAAGCGTTTGCGCCGATAACAGAGCTGACATGGCCGGGACAGAGTAAGCCGTCGATGTTGAGCTCCGGATCAGACATCAACAATTCCAAAGGAGGCGGCATAATCTTGCCGGCTGAAATAATACAAAAGTTATCCAGGCCAAGCCGCTCGGCCTCCAGGACGGTCGCGGCAATGGTCGGGGAGGTTGTTTCAAAACCCACTGCCGGAAAAACCACCGTCCGATCCGTTTCCTTTTGTGCAAGCTGCAGTGCATCCATGGGTGAGTAGACGATTTCAACCCGAGCACCCTCCTCCCTTGCCCTGGCAAGGGAGCCACTGCTTCCCGGTACCCGAATAAGGTCGCCAAAGGTGGCAACTGTTACCCCCTCAAGTTTTGCCGATGCAATAAAGGCATCCACATGACCGGCAGGCGTCACACAGACCGGACAACCGGGGCCGGATATCAGCTCAATGCTCTCAGGAAGAAGCGAGCGCAGGCCATGGCGAAATATGGCATTGGTATGGGTGCCGCAGACCTCCATAATCCGGATTGTTCTATCCAGATCTACGGGGAGTGCCTGCAGCAAAATATCAGTTAATTCTTTATCCCTGAACTCTTCGGCGCACTTCATGAAGAGCCACCTGCTTTATCTTCCATATCCGCCAACCCCGCGGCCATTTCCCGCATCAGCTGCAAGTTGATGAGCGCTTCTTTTTCGCTCAGGGTATGAATGGCAAAGCCCGCATGGACAATAACATAGTCTCCAGGTGCGGTCTCCCTGTCGGTGAGGTCCAGCCGCACCTCCTTGGAAACACCGTCCGCATCCACAACAGCGATCTGCGGCAAGAGCGGTTCTCCAGGTTCACCTTTTACTTCAATAACCTTCATAGGTATTGCCAAGCACATGTCATGCACCTCCGATATAGGCCTGTCCAAGCGCGATGCCACCGTCATTGACTGGAACCTGCACGCCTGAAAAGACCGTTATGTTTTCTCGTGTTACTCTTTCTTCCACCCCTTCCAGGAGCAGTCTGTTTTGAAAACTCCCGCCGCCAAGGACAACACTGTATATGCCCAATTCATGGCTCAGCTTTTTAAGCAGCAGACTGACGGAGTCAATGAGCCAGTTGTGAAAGGCCAGGGCAATAGCATTGATTTCTACTTCGTTCCCCAGATCCTCAAGAATCCATCCCACCAACGGCCTGATGTCCATCAGCCAGAGATTGCTGTCACGAATCAGGGTCGGCTGATATCTCTTTTTGTGATCATGAACAGTTCCTTGCGCAGTCGTAGCCAGATATTCAAGCTCCATGGCCGCCTGGCCTTCGAAATCCGTCAGCAGCCGGGTGCCAAGGAGAGCCGCCACCCCATCAAACAGGCGGCCACAGCTTGAGGTAAGGGGGCAATTGATATTATTTGCCATCATCTGGCAGATAAGCTCTTTTTTCTTGCTGTCGATTACCTGCAGACTCCGGGGCAGAAGGTCATCGGCCAAGCCAGCTGTATCAAAAGCTGCATGGAGAAGGGAAAGTCCCATGCGCCAGGGTTCCCGCGCCGCCCTGTCACCACCGGGCAGTAGCAGATGAGAGAAATGGCCCAGCCGGGTATAGGCATGCCGGTCAACCTGGTACAGTTCGCCGCCGAACACAGTCCCGTCCTCTCCATGGCCTGTACCATCAAGAATCACAGCCAGAACCGGCCCGGCAAGACCATGTTCAGCCATGACTGCTGCGGCATGCGCGTGGTGATGCTGCACTGCGATGCTTTCTTCTTTGTCAAGGCTACGGGCATAGCGGGTGCTGAGGTAATCGGGATGCATGTCACAGGCAACGACCGGAGGTGAAACTTCAAGCACACCCTGCAGATGGTTTATGCTCTCTGTATAAAAATCCATGCTTTCCGGGCTGGTCAATTCACCGATATGCTGACTGATAAAGGCCTCGTTGCTGCGCACCAGGCAAAAAGTATTCTTCATTTCTGCGCCACAGGCCAATATATCCCTGGTCGGATGCCCTAGCTGCAGAGGCACAGGGGCATATCCGCGGCCACGGCGCAGCAATCTGGGCTTGCCGGCCATGACCCGAATCACGGAATCGTCAACCCGGGTAACGATTTCCCGGTTGTGGAGCAGGAAATAGTCGGCAAGTGTACCCAGCCGTTCCAGGGCCTCGGCATTGCCGGTACAGATGGGCTCGTTGCTCAGGTTGCCACTGGTCATGACTAGGGCAGCGGGTGCATCAGGATGACCGAGCAACAGATGATGCAAGGGGGTGTAGGGCAACATGACCCCTATCTCACCAACACCGGGTGCCAGAGTACCGGCCAACCGGCAACCATCCTTTTTTGCCAGCAACACAATGGGATGCTCCGGTGAGGTAAGCAGTTCTTTTTCCTGCTCCGAGATGGTACACATCTGCCGGGCCGCAGCAAGATCCTTGACCATAATGGCAAGCGGCTTTGCCTTGCGGTGCTTGCGTTTTCGTAAGCGGGCAATTGCCTGTTCCGACTCTGCATTAACGGCCAAATGAAAACCGCCAAGCCCTTTGACGGCAACAACAGCATCGCTTATCAGGGCTTGCACCGCCTCGTTTACGCAATCATCGCTGTCAATGACCTGGCCGTTCCTGTCATGCCAGCTCAAACTCGGACCGCAATCCGGGCAGGCATTGGGCTGGGCGTGGAAGCGCCGATTCAAAGGGTCTTCATATTCCTGTCTGCAGGCTTTGCAGAGTGGAAAAACCTTCATGGAGGTGTTGGGCCTGTCATAAGGAATAGCTTCAACAATGGTAAACCGGGGGCCGCAATTGGTGCAGTTGATAAATGGGTAGTGATACCGTCGATCGTCCGGGTCATGCAACTCTGCAAGACAATCCCGGCAGAGGGCAATATCCGGTGCTATCTGTGTGTTTGGCTTGAGCTCCGAATCACTGGCCAAAATGGTGAATGCAGAGCCCACGGTTTGCGGTGTGCACTCCTGGACATCCAAAGAGGTGATGCGGGCAATGGGCGGGGCATTATGTTGCAGCTCATGAGTAAAGCGATCAAGCAGAGCTGCAGCACCTTGAATCTCGATGACCACGCCATCACCGTTATTGGCTATGGTTCCGGCCAGCTGATGCTCATTGGCCAACCGGTAGACAAAAGGACGAAACCCAACCCCCTGAACTATGCCATGCACGGTTATACGTAATGCCCGGAGGTTATCCTGCAGCGTATTCTGTTCGATCTCGTGCCCCTCGGC
>CALZIH010000238.1 GCA_945787305.1 uncultured Desulfobulbaceae bacterium
TTCCACGAAAAACTACGTCCCTAAACGGCATAAAAAGAGAAGAACACACAGTCGGTAGGCGCAACAAAACACAACAATAAATTTCAACCGTAGTTGTCGGAATCAAAAACGTACTCCGTATACGTGAGAGATGCTTATTCAACGGCAATCGGGCAGCAACGTCGATGGCACAAACAAAAAATAACATAACCCGGTATAGTGTTACTGTCCCAGAAAACAGTAGCAGCAGCCAAAATTGCTTACAACAAAACCTACTTGTGATTTTTTCTTTCTTAACAGGTCGATAGAGAATGGTTGACATGCCCCAACGGCCCACATATAATACATGTATCATTGTATTTTTAACCTATACAAACCGTTACAGGACTACTGTTTTGCCGTCTTCCAGCAGGATGCACCTTCCCAACAATGATGGCCTTGTAACAGTCGACAAGCGTTCTTAATCGACACCATTTACCACTAAACGAATTAAGGTCGAAGTAATGCGCTGCTGTAGTATAAAACCAACGCTCATGGGCCGACATTCCGAACTGTTTTAATTATAACGGAGAGGTCAAGGACCACTACCCGACCATGTCCGACACCGGCAATACAAAACTAAAAGAAGTTATTCTTAAAGGGGTACACGAGGAGAATAAAAAACTTCTAGAATACGGGCATGTTGGCGTTAAAGCTGCCAGAAGACGTCGACGAGGCAAATTTGCTCTTCGCACGTTTTCTGTATTGCTCATTGCCATTCTCTTTGTTGCAACCAGGTTCATGATCTTTCCGAACCAGTATGACCAGCTGGCTCCCTCGGAGGAACAAACAGCCACCAGCACCATCATGCCGTGGGCAAGCGTTGTCATGCAAGCGACGCCATCCACTCCCCGCCCATGGACCCCTGTTGACGTCGACCCTAGTGAGCTCGTAAACTACGGACTTTTGCTCAACGACGAACAGGTTCGCGTCAGTTCTGTTTTCGGCCTTGATGTCCAGACCATTGTTATTGACCCTGGTCATGGCGGAAAAGATCCGGGCGCAACCGGCAGCCTCGGCACCAACGAAAAAGACATTGTCCTTGATATCGGACTGCGGCTCCGGGATGCTCTTATAAAAAGCGGCGGCTACAAGGTTGTGATGACCAGGGAAAGCGATGAATTTATCTCTCTGGCCGACCGGGTGAAAGTGGCCAATTCCAACCGGACCGATCTCTTTATATCATTACATGTTAATGCAATCCCCCAAAAGGAATACAATGTAACGGAAACATATTATTTCGGGCCGCCATCTGATCAATACACCTTGCGTCTTGCCGAGCAGGAGAATCGCGGCTCTGAGATCCGGACAGTCGATTTCAAGAACATGATCAAGAAGATCGGCGACACCATGAAAGAACAGGAATCCGCCATGCTTGCCGCTTCGATCCAAAACAGCCTGTTTAATAACATGAAAAAATATGACCGCAAAATTTCCGATAACGGCATCAAAATTGCGCCGTTTGTGGTACTACTCGGCGTTAATGCACCGAGTGTGCTGGTAGAAATCTCATGCATTACCCAAAAAGATGAGGAAGCAAACCTGAAAAAAACAGGTTATCGTCAACGAATAACATCGTTTATCAAGGACGGCGTTACAACCTATCTCGAGCAAAGGCATTTACAGATTGTAGAAGGAGAGCATAATGGCCCAAAAAACAACAAAAAAAGCAGCTAAGAAAACATTACTTGTAGGTATTGACCTGGGGACGTCGCGAAGTTCGATTTCCGCCGACAATGGCAAGAAAGAGTGGGTTCAAAGTTATGTCGGTTGGCCCAAGGATTTCATAGCCAGAAAAGTTGTGGGCCATCCGGTTCTTTTTGGTGCGGAGGCGGTTTCGCATCGCCTTTCTCTGGACATGTACCGTCCCCTGAAAAACGGTGTCATCAAGGAAGGAACCGCCCGTGATGAGGAGGCGGTGAAAGAGCTGATTCGGCATCTAATTACCTTGGTAGAAGAAAACACCGACAAAACCGGTATTCGCGCTGTGGTTGGTGTACCGGCCGAGTCGTTCAAGGTTAATAAGGTTGCCCTGAAAAAGGCTGTCACCGAATTTGCCGAGTCGCTGCTGGTTGTTTCCGAACCTTTTTCAGTGGCCTATGGTGTTGAAGCGTTGGATAATGCGATGGTGATCGACCTTGGTGCCGGAACCGTTGATTTCTGTATCATGCACGGGACGGTCCCCAGTGAAGACGATCAACGGACCGTTCTCACTGCAGGTGATTATATTGACCAGCAGTTGTATAATTTCTTACAGGACCGTTACCCCGAGGCGGATTTTAATCTCAATATGGTTCGCCGCTTCAAGGAAGAGTACAGTTTTGTCGGCGAGCTCGACAAACCGGTTGAGGTGGAGATTCCGGTTGAAGGGAAGGCCACCAAACATGACATTACCGAAGAAATAAAAAAGGCATGCGAAAGTATTCTGCCGGCAATCATTGAAACAACTCTGGAAATGATAGCCAAATTTGACCCCGAGTACCAGGACGCTATCCGGCAAAATGTTATTCTCGCCGGTGGCGGTAGCCAGATACGTGGCCTTGCCGATTATATTGAAAATATTCTCGGAGAATATGGCCCCGCCAGGGTTCAGCTGGTCGAAGACCCACTCTTCAGCGGCTCGGATGGCGCCCTGGCTCTTGCCCGGGAGATGCCCGATGAGTACTGGACATCGCTATAAAAAAGAAACGATCTAAAATAGACTTGTACCCCCTATCTGACAGTCACCGACTGTTTACGTTGTGACTGTCAGATCCCGTTCAAGCCACCGACTATATGACCTTATCCAGGCGTAGTCATCGAGTTGGTGCCAACAAAGCCTGTTTTCCCTGTAAGACCTTAACCCTCCATACAGCATCAACCATTTTTCCCATATCTGGTTAACAACCTATCCAATTGATTGGCAAACGCTTGCCGATCGCTCTGACCCAGCACCGGCGGCCCACCGGTTTCAACCCCGGTGGCCCGCAAACTATCCATAAAATCTCTCATACTGAGAATGGAATGTATATTTTCAGTGGTATACATTTCGCCACGAGGATTAAGCGCTTCTCCACCTTTTTCAATCACCGCTGCCGCCAAGGGAATATCACTTGTGATGACAAGGTCACCTTGGCTGAGCCGATTAACAATCTCATTGTCAGCGACATCAAATCCGGATGCCACTTGAACAAACCGAATGTAGGGCGATGACGGTATACGAAGAGGCCGATTCGCCACCAGCGTCAGCTGAATACGGGTACGTCCTGCCGCCTTAAAAAGGATCTCCTTGATCACCCCAGGACATGCATCCGCATCCACCCAAATTTTCACTGTATACTTCTCCCCTGTAAGATGAGCCAAAAGGTTAACTCTTTGGCTCCCATGTCTAAATCTTGCAAAAATCAAGGCACCCTTAAGTAGTATCGATCAAGATATATGCCGAGAAAGGGAAGAGACTGATTGCAATTTACACAGCCTATCCAGGGTGAAATCGTCACTTCTATCCCTTTTGCTATTGATGTTCTTTTTTGTCGACCCCCTCAGGTCGACCTCGACAAAGCCGGACCCTTCTCGACAAAATTGTCGAAACATTCCGTCGGTAAGAATACCCCCAAGCAACAGAAACAAACAACCTGTACGAAATCAGGCATTTAAAACCAGTCAATCAACTGGCACGGAACATGCTATTTGTACCACACTTTACAACATTAATCCGCAACTGGGAGATCTTCATCATGAACATGCGCAAAACCACTTCTCTCACCATGCTGGTGTCTTTTATCCTCCTGCTGGTGACGAGTATCATTGTATATATCGTACCTCAGGGTCGCGTAGCCTACTGGTCCAACTGGGAGTTATGGGGATTATCCAAAACCCAATGGGGCAACCTGCACATCAACCTGGGCTTTCTCTTTTTGCTGGCAGGCTTCCTCCACCTGTTTTACAACTGGAAACCGATGCTTGCCTATATGAAAAATAAGACAAAAACGCTGAAGATTTTCACCTCGGATTTCAATATCGCCCTGGTTTTGACCGTTGTCGTTTCCGTGGGCACTCTGCTCGAAATCCCACCCATGAGCACGGTCATCAACTTTGGCACCTCGGTTAAAGATGCCGCTGCCGAAAAGTATGGCGAGCCTCCTTATGGTCATGCCGAACTTTCCACCCTTGACACCTTTGCAAAGAAAACCGGGTTAGACTACAAAGCAGCAAAAAAACTTCTGCTTGACAGTGGTGTCCAGGGGGTGGAGGATAAGATCACCCTTGGTGAATTAGCCAAAGTCAACAACACAACCCCCAAGGGGTTGTTTGAGCTCATGAAACCGGCAGAAATCATTACGACTGAAGCTGCGACTTTTCCCGATGCACCACCGACCGGTTTTGGTCACAAGACCCTGGCGGATATTTGTGCCACCTATAACCTGAACAGCCAGACGATCATCCGTAAACTGAATAAAAAAAGCGTCAATGCCGACCCGACAAAAAGCCTGAAGAAGATTGCTGCTGAAAACGATACAGCCCCCCATGCATTGTTTGAGATTCTCCATGACCTGGTTACCCAGGGATAAGAAAACCTACATCTTGCTCCTTGCCGGCCTGTTGTTCTCCCTGCCGGCAGGGGCAGAGACCCTTGTCGGGAAGGTCTTGTCTATTGAAAAAGAGACCTTCATCGTTCAGGTAGAATTAGATGCAAATATGCAACCACAGTCAAAAGAACTCCGGGTTCGCTTTACGCCGGCAAATAAGGGTCGCCACCGACCACGCCATATATTGCCCCGTTGCGTTCGTATAGGCTGGCCTGTTCGCTTGAGTGGACATTTCAATGAAGAGGAAAATGTTTTTTTAGCAGAAGATATCCACGGCAGGCGACATCACGGAGGCCAACGCCATGACCCCACAGGGGTTCGATCCCGGCTGGGCCGCTGTTTGAATAAGC
>CALZIH010000239.1 GCA_945787305.1 uncultured Desulfobulbaceae bacterium
TCTTGCAGGATCGCTGAAACTGCCGCAGCCTCGTCTTCCTGAAATCCGTTCTTCAAACTAGCGATATAATTACCAAGCAACTCCTTGAGATGGTCTATACCATCATTGGATACCGTTGTGAGTTTAACATGCGCACTTCGGGCCAGACGCCGCTCAACAGCCTTGCGGTCGAAGCCGTACTCGGGATAGAGGCATTGATAAATAACTCCGCCGGTCATGCCCGAACAAATCCAGGGGCCCGGATCGCCGAGGACGACAGCCCGTCCTCCGGTCATGTATTCAAAGGCAAACCCCTTCAGGTGTGCCCGGCTGGCGATATTGCCAAGATCATCCCTGACCGGTGCGGTTATTCGGCAACCGAAAACAACATCTGCGCCGGACAACCGAACACAAGCTCTGGAGTCGGCCATGTTTTGCACCATCAAAAGTCCGCCGATGGCGCCGTATGCAAAACTTTTCCCGGTTGAACCGTCAACCCGCCTTCCAAGCATGTTTTGCCCTTTGAATACTCCAAGGCTTCCGCCCATACTTCCTTTAGCCGCCCCATCTTGGGAGCCGCCGTCAACCAGAACTTCAAGATTCGATGACATAAAAGCACAGAGTCCGTTTCCGGGAACGGATGAGTCAAGTTGTAACACGGCCCTTCTGACAATGCTTGCGTCCACTGGTTTTCTTTCCATAACTCCGGCAAGATAGGTGCCGATCGAGCGGTCAGTACTTTGCACCCTGTCCTCGGCAAAACGTACCAATGTGTCACCCTGCGCGAAACGCTCCATGGTCAGATCGGCAATCAACCTGGTCAGGTAGCTTAAGGGTTTCCTGACAATTTGTAATTTTGAATGCTTTACATAATCACCGACAGGAGACGGTTTTTTCAACACACCGGTTACATCAAGATGTTTTTTCATTCGGTATTGCTCAAGCAGCTCTGTTCTGCCGACCAGGTTCTGCAAGCGGGTTTCGCCAAGTTCTGCGACACGCATACGCAGTTCATCGCCAATGGCGGAGAGCAGGCGAGAAAGATTTGCAACTTCCTCGTCGATCACCCGTGGTTTAAAACCTTTCAGACCACTTGCCTCTGCATCTTCTTGCGTTTGCAGTTGGGTTGAAATTCCACGTGGGCAACGGTCGAGATGGCATTTTTGGCAACTTATGCAGCCAATGCCCATGAGCACCACGGTACCAAGGCCAATGCGGTTTGCGCCCAGAAGCATCATCTTCAGGATGTCATCGCCGCTGCGCATACCGCCATCAGCCCAGATTTCAATGCCATCTCTCAGGCCTGATTCCACAAGTGCCCGATGCGCTTCGCTGACCCCGATCTCCGCAGGCAAACCAACAAAACGCTTGGCATGTTCACGGGCAGCTCCTGTCCCTCCTTCAAAGCCACTGATGTTGAGGATGTCGGCGCCGGCTTTTGCAACGCCGACTGCAATAGTTCCGATCCCGCTGCTCACAGGAATTTTCACTGAAATTCTGGCGTGGGGGTTTGACGTCTTCAGCTCGGTGATAATCTGGGCCAGATCCTCTATGGAGTAAATATCGTGGTGGTTTGATGGAGAGATAAGAGTGATGCCTGCCTTGCAATGTCTGGACTTTGCCACCATGTCGGAGACTTTATTGCCCGGCAGGTGGCCGCCTTCTCCCGGTTTTGCCCCCTGGCCGATTTTGATCTCCAGAACGTCGGCGGAATTTAAAAATCCCATGAAGACCCCGAAACGACCCGAGGCAATCTGCTGCCCCCTGTTTCTTCGGTATTTACCAAGCATATCCGGAATTTCTCCGCCTTCACCATTCATGCAGATGATGTTTACTCGCTCGGCCGCTTTTGCATAGGCACGAAAGGAGTTCTCACCCTGCGATCCCAGGGACATGGCTGCAATGACCAGGGGCATGTCGTGTTCACCAATGGAAAGGTCAACGTTATCCATGATCAGCTGTTGTGCAGTCTCTTTGTTCTTTGTCTGTAGGATATGCCTGATTCCGGTCGGTAGTTCTTCGGCTAATTTGGCCAGTTCCCGGGCCATTTCCAGGTAGCCGGTTTTTCCCACCGCCACATTTCTAAGGGTCCGCCCGACCTTGGGGTTTCTGGCTGGTTCTTTATATATGTCCTCTTGATCTGTTGCCTGCGCCCGGGCAAAACGTCCTGCTGCCATCTCCTCTAGATCGGCAAGGCCCAGTCCGCCACTCTCGGAGGGACAGAAGTTCGGCAGCTTGAGGATATCGGCAAGATCCGTTTTTAGTCCTATGGCAGAGAAAATTCGACCATAGCCGCAAAGTTCATGGATGCCCATGGTGGACATGACCTTTTCTATACCTTTCTGCAGAACAGAAAAGGTGTTTTCAAGTACCAGTTGAGGGGGATGCCGTTCGTTACTGTAACTACAGGATATATTCCACAGAAGGTATGGATAGAGCGCATCGGCGCCCGTACCCAGGAGCAGCATGATGTCGTGGAGGTTCCTGATTGCTGCAGAGCGGACGATTAGGCCGACCTCACGTCTGATACCGGCCTTGATCAAAGATTCGTGCACAGAGGCAACGGCCAGGAGGGGATCAATAAATACCTTCTTTTCCGTAAAACTTTTCGAGTCATCGAGAATGATCAATATCGAGCCTAGGTTAACCGCTTCTTTTGCATCATTGGCTAAGGCCTTGAGTCTGTTTTCAAGGGGTTGGGCCGGGTCAAAGGTGGTGTCGAGAACGTGGACCAGGCTTGAATCCATTTGCCGCCCGGTAAAGAAGTCTATTACGTCTTCAAAGAGAAAGGTGGAATAATGCCGACAAACCTGCCTGACCATATTGGTATCCAGCATCTCTGATAGGCCATGCTTGCCGAGCAGCAGAGGGGTACCCAGCTCCAGTCCAAAGGGGGTTGAAGCCTTGTTGCCATCAATGTCCGGTCGACGGCCAAGTACCACCCTGGTGGAAAAATGTTCCGCTTCCCGTTCCCGGTCAATGGCGGGGTTGGTCACAACTGCTATATTTTCTTTGCAATAGTCGGATATATTCGGCAGCGATTCGGGGACAAAGGCGGCGAGTGGTCCGGTATGTCCCATGGAGCCAATAACTTCGCGGCCGTTGTGGGCCACACGCTGACGGATCATGGTGTCATAATGACGCCAGCCAAAGGCCCCAAGGATATTTGGCTGGAGCGGTGGCATTGCACCTCCCAATGTCGGTATGACATAATCAGCAGCGTGAGTTTCTTCCATGTTCCGGACGCTTTTCTCGGCCCAAGGGATACTTTTATGGAGCCCGCCCAGAGCGTTGCCGCTGTGGTGGCGATTTGCAAAAAGTTTCAAAATACGTTGCTGAATAGCACTATAGTCAATAATCTCAGCTTGTTTTCCATGGCCGCTGAAAATTGCAACTTTTTCCCCTGGCGCCAGTGGACGGGGATCACTCATATTCCTTTCAAGATCAACGACCCCTTTTTCCGATGACAGGAAATAACTGTAATCGCTTTCACCCAGCCACAGGGGCCGCAGACCAAGGGCATCTACGCTGCCCATGCACGTATCCCTGTAACGTGTCAAGACCGCAGCCGGTCCCTGGGCGGAACAAGGGAAAAACCAACGATAAAAATCATATACGTTCTGTAGGGGCGTGTTGTACTGTGCCGCCTCACTGTAGATGGGAGGGAAGGCCATTTCTACAGCCTCGAGAACGTCAAGTCCGTGGAAATGAACAAGGCCTTCGATAACCCTGTTGAGATCCTGAGAGTCGCTTCCGTCCAGCAGTGGCTGTATTCCGAGAGCTCTGGCTGTACTGCGCAATCGATCAATGGTATTTATCTCGCCGTTATGTCCCAGGAAAGAAAAAGGTTGGGACCGTTCAACCGTTGGCAGCGTATTGGTTGAATATCGACCGTGACCAAGGGTTATGACAGAATGGATGTTTTCATCCCGGAGTTCGGGGAAGACCCTTGGCAGTAAATCCGGTACTCCCTGTAATTTAAAAACAACCGAATCAAGGCTGAGTGAGGCAATATGAATTTCGGGTAACAGTTTTTCAATTTCAAGCTGGAGGATAAACAGGCGTTTTCGGGTGGAGTCCTGTTTTTTTTCTGAAAGAATACCACCTATCTGCCAGAAGAGTGGTGCCTTGGCCCTGGCCTGTGGCCCGAGTTCATTGTTCAGGCTTTCTCCTGTGATTTCCAGCAACAGATCGGCGTTATGTCGTTTGAATATTTCACGGACACGGCTTTTCATGTCCTTAATTTCCTGTCCGGAAGACAACGGGAGCAACAGATGTCCGACAAAAAAATTGCTAGATTCTGCAAGGTGGGGACTCAGGTCATGGCCGGCAAACCGGGTTTTCCAGATGTCGCGCGGGATGTCGACGGTGATACCGCATCCATCTCCCTCACCGTTGATATCGCCCGATCGGTGACCCATCTTGCGCAGGGCATCAATGGTTTGGACAATGTTGGCGTGGGTGCTGTGACCACGTTTATCGACAAAAGCGATGATCGCACAGGCGTCTCTCTCTTCAATTGTGTTCTTGTTCGATGCTGTATTAGTATTCATTCAAAAAATCCCTATCCCGATTATGTTGTGAGATCTGCATATCGCCAGCCTGCATCTTTTTTGTTGTACTGTGTATGCAGGAACGGTGTGTTTGTCCGGGGCAATTATTATGCATCTTGTGTGTTAAATAGCCTTGTACGTTCTGTAGTAAGAAGGGTGATATTCAGGTATGCATCTTATAATTTAGTGTCACTTGGTGGTATGATCAAGGCAATGTGGCAGGCGAGTTGGATTTCAGGCTTATCTTTGATCTATTGCCATGTTGTTTTGGGTATGTTTGGTTAACTCAGGCAAATAGTAGTGTTTGTGGGTATTGTCCTTTCCAGGTTAGATACACCGTCGGTCTTTGTTTTTAGGATTATCGTTAAGAT
>CALZIH010000240.1 GCA_945787305.1 uncultured Desulfobulbaceae bacterium
TATACCTGTACGTGCCACCGTCCCCATCACCACAAGATCCGCCTGTTGTTCTTGCACCAGTGTCGGGATGACATCATGGGCTTCCCCCTTCAGCATATGAAGCTTTGGCTCCAGATACTCGGTGGTGTCTTTACTGATCATTGTTTCGAGCATGCTCATGAGTTCGGTAACTCTCCTATCACGGGCCAATCGCTGCTCCTCAACCCAAATCGCCATTTCTCCCGCTTCTGCAGTGCCGAACCTTGGAGTACTCATTATACTTTCGCCCCATGCTTTCCATGCGTGCACCACATGCAATTCACTGAACTCAGACAAGGCAAGGGAAGAAGCCAGTTCGAGAATCTGCCGGTTCAAGCTGCTTATTTTCGTTTCAACCTCTGGCAAATCAACATCCACAGCGGCAACAATTCGTTTATATTGCGGTTTTTCATTAGGCTGCATGATCCATACAGGACAGGGACATTTACGGAGTAAATGCATATCGGCACTGCCAAACAGCCGGTTTTTCAAGCCCTGGTATTCCCCTGCAGACTTCATAACCAAATCATGCCCGTTTTCAACGACCTCTTGCACCACTCTAGGGAAAATACGATCAAAGAGTAATTTGCCGCTGATATTAACCGACGGGGGACTATTGGCTATAATCCCAGCCAGTTGATCCTGCCACTCCTCTTGAACAGCTTTGTTCAATCGCTCAGGAATCGTTCCATCAGACAGGAGGGTGTCGCGAGGTTCGTTCATAATCCGGATGATTGATAAATCCGCCTGATTATGCTCCGCAAGGGTAACGGCTCTTTGCAGGGAAGTGTCCAGGCGGTGATGATTGTCATTAACCAGTAGAATATTCTTGAATCGCTTCATGTCAGATCCTTCTCCTGTTTTCTTTTCGCGGCAAAATTTATTTCACCATTGTTTTCATCTCTGATCACCACCAACCAGTAGCCCACACTCATCGCAATAACCACTGCCGCGACTGCCAGTACGTATTCTGCCGAAATTCTAGTAAAATCCATAATGATAACCTTTCGGGAAATGGCCATCAGGGCAGTAGCCATGACAATTTTCACGTGTATCACATCATCGCGTAAATAAATGATAATGTTGATGAGTATTTCAATGGCTATGAGCACAGCCATAAAGGCACCGAATAACGCTAGAATATCGCTTATGGTCAACAACATGAACGGAGGCGTCATTAATTCCTGGTACAACACCATGATGACATCGGCGACACCAAAAAGAATGACGATGGTCATCAGCACTGCCAACAATCTGACCGCCACATGCACGATTACCCGTAATCCTTCGACCAACGGCTCCTTTGGGTTTGACAGGTCGTCCATTATCCTTTCCTTGGTTTGCCCGGAAATAACTGAATGTATCGGATTCAGTCGCCAACCCTTAAAATACTTCAACAATTAAATCGTAGGCAATTCCATCCTAATTTTGAATTTCTTATGAATATCATATAATTGTTAATGGTAATTAGAGTCAGGTTCTGGCGCAAGGAAAAAACAGTAAAGATTTTTGAAAAATATTTTCCAAGGTGGCTGAAAACAGCTTGAGCCGTTCAGAGTGTTTCTTGCCAACAACAGCAGACAGTCGTAAACTAAGGATCTGTCTTCCTTACGCAACAAACCCACCGTTAACACAAATATTCTGGCCCGATATCCACCCTGCCTGTTCGCTCACCAGAAGCGCGACGGCATCAGCAATCTCCATCGGTGTTCCAATGCGCCCGAATGCCGACATGTTGGCCAGTTGTTGGATTTGCTGTTCCGACTTCCCCTGCCTGAACAACTCAGTATCAACAGGGCCGGGGGAAAGGGTATTGACGGTAATATTTCTATGGCCAAGTTCTTTTGCCAGCACCTTGGTTATCTGTTCGACAGCACCTTTGGTTGCCCCATAGGCACCATAGGTCGGCATCATCACCTTGGTGACTGATGAAGAAATGTTTATAATTCTTCCTCCATCCGCCATCTTCTTTGCCGCTTGCTGACAGGCGAAAAACAGGCCTTTGACATTACAGGCGAAGATGTTATCAAACTCCTCTTCTGTAACGTCTTGTATTGCTTTGAACACAGCGATACCTGCATTGTTAACAAGAATATCAATGGTCCCGAACCTCTCGAGAGTGCGGTCAAATAAGGAATCGATTTGTTCTCTTTTTCGCACATCGGCTTGAACCGGAATCGCTGCACCACCCAAACGGATTATTTCCGAGACAACCTCTTGCGCCTGATGCTCATTACGACCAAAATTAACGGCCACACCGGCTCCGAGTCGACCAAGGGTCAGCGCTATTTCTCTTCCTATGCCGCGAGAAGCTCCGGTGACGATGGCAGTTTTATTTCTTAATGCTATCTGCATGGTTGTACCCTCTCTTTATTCTGCCGACACGATATACCTTATGGCCGTTATAAAAACGTTGAACCAGTGGCACTCCTCTTGCCTTGTAACTTAACAATGTTCAAATTCAGGGCTACTATGAAATGAAAATTGCCGTTTTTTTAGTGCCATGATATGTCTATACCTGGTTGTCACTTACAATCAAATATCCTTTTTTCTACCAGCGAGGCGCATCGAACAATGAATGCAAAAGACATTATGGTTCCGATTTCTGCCTATCTTCATCCAGATGAAACCTTGAAAGAGGCAGTAGCCAAGATGAAAAAAACAAAGCGCTCCCATGGCCTGAGTTTGAAGGGCATGGTGGTGCTGGATTCATCTGGCAAACTGATGGGAATTGTCTCGGTAAAGGATATTCTACGGGCCACCCTGCCCCACTATCTGTCCGGACATCTACAGGAATTCACCTGGGAAGGCATGCTTGAAGAACAAGCCAGAAAAGCCGCCTGCAAAAAAGTCAGAGATATCATGTCGACCAAAATAATCACCGCAGGCGAGAATGATCCCTTGATGAAATGTGTCAACCTGCTCATTGATAAAAAATTGCAACGATTGCCGGTCGTAAACCGTGAGGGTAAAGCTATCGGCATTATCTATATTCGCGACATATACAATCTCATCACCGAAATATTTGACACCCAGGCGGTATGCAAACTATGAGCCCTGCAACCGTTACTGAAGTACCGGTATTTGAATTGAATGCCTCATTCTGGACGGCAACGACGGTGTTTGTTGTCGCTTACACCGTGATCATCAGCGAAAAAGTCCATAAAACCATTGTTGCCGTCTGTGGCGCGGCATTGATGCTGGTACTCAAAATCCTTGATCAACACGAGGCCTTTCACACAGAGGCCTTTGGTGTCGACTGGAACGTTATTTTCCTGCTCATCGGTATGATGGTCATAATCAACCTGATGCGACCAACAGGTATTTTTGAATACATTGCCATACGTAGTGCCAAAATAGGCCAGGGTGAACCAATACGGATCATGGTCATCTTTGCGGTTATAACGGCTGTTCTCAGTGCTCTTCTTGACAATGTTACAACCGTTTTACTCCTAGCTCCGGTCACCCTGCTTATTGCAGATGCCCTTGATATTGACCCTGTCCCCTACCTGCTCGTCGAGGCCCTGGCATCCAATATAGGCGGAACCGCCACCTTGATTGGTGACCCGCCCAACATCATGATTGCCTCAAAGGCTCGCCTGACCTTCATGGACTTTGTCTATCACCTCGGCCCGGTGGTAGTGCTCATCATGGTTGTGTTCGTCACCCTGGTCATCATCCTGTTCAGGAACAAATTGAAGACAACAACCGAGCTTAAACAGCGCATTATGGCCATGAATGAAAAAAATGCGATCAAAGACCCGTTGATGATTAAGAAATCGCTTGCGGTCTTGGCTGTTGTCCTGCTCGGCTTTATTTTTCACGGCCCATTACATTACGAACCTGCTACGGTTGCACTCTTTGGCGCTGGCCTGCTTCTACTGCTATCGGGAACCCATGAGCCGCATGAAGTTTTTGCCGAAATCGAATGGCCGACCATTTTCTTCTTTATCGGCCTCTTCATTATTGTCGGCGGAGTCGCCAAGGTAGGGCTGATCAAATGGATGTCCTTGAAAGTGCTGGCCGTCACTCAAGGTAATCTTTTCGGAACCAGCATGCTCTTGTTGTGGTTTTCCGCCGTTGCTTCGGCCATTGTCGACAATATTCCTTATGTGGCGACCATGAATCCCCTGCTGATCGACATGGCCCGTCATCTCTGGCCGGACACCTCCGGGATTGAACTTTTGCAGCATCCGGACATGATGCCGCTCTGGTGGTCACTGGCGCTCGGGGCCTGTTTAGGTGGTAATGGCTCGCCTATAGGCGCCTCTGCCAACGTCATTGTCGTCGGTATGGCGGAAAAAGCCGGAAAACCTATCAGCTTTATCAGGTTTATCGCCTACGGCGCCCCGGTCATGGTTCTTACCGTGGCCATTTCAAGCTGCTATGTCTGGCTACGTTATTATTGTTTTTAACCTGAATCGGTAGTGGATTTCATGAAACGACGTCATCTTCCATTGGCTTCGCTTCATTCTGAACTAAATGTACTGCTCTTGATAACTCCCTCATGGTATAGGGTTTACTCAATGCACCACAAAACCCATAATCGCGATATGAAGCCATTATTGCATTCTTAGAATATCCACTGGAAACTATCACTTTAGCGCCGGGGTAAAGCGCAAGGATTTCTTGAACAGCCTCCTCGCCCCCCATTCCTCCAGCTATCGTCAGGTCCATGATAACCAGATCAAAAGGCTCCCCCGCTTCTGCGGCCACTTTGTACAGCTTAACTGCTTCCAGGCCATCACCGGCCCCCACCGCTACATGCCCCATCTCCGTCAGCATGGTCTCGGCAACACCCCTGACAATTTCCTCATCATCCATGACCAGTATTTTGGCCTTTTGAACCAGGGCGGTGGTTTCTTCTTTTTCCTTTTCATCGT
>CALZIH010000241.1 GCA_945787305.1 uncultured Desulfobulbaceae bacterium
TGATGTTATTGGCTAGTTGCACGAATGAATACGAGATTGTTTAGGTATGCAATATTCCCCAGTGGTTGAGGGCACGGAGGGGGGGGCTGCCGGGAAATTTGGCAAGTTCATTTACATATGATCAGGCAAACGAGGTAAAGAGACTCCGAGCCATCCGGTTGACTTTTAAGCGTATGTATTCATGTCGCATTCAACTCCTTCACGCTCATTCAAGGTTTTCCATGGAAGAGAAACTAACCCATGGCAAAAAAGAGCAAGTTTGGAGAAGATTCAGCAATGGTCGACCGGGATAGATCGTCTAATGTATAAGCATGTTATATTGTATGGGGATACATCATCTCCTAATTATATTCGACTATCCCTTTATGATATTATGTCCATTGCAACATATGCTCGCCGTATGATCAGGTCATACCGCTCATCACTATTATTGTTCTGTAACAACTCAATTAATTGAGCTATCTGATCTGTGTTACTGTTTTGTTCGTAGGCGGACAGTACCTGCTCCATTGGTGGTGGAGGAGGTTTCATGTCAAAGTCACTGCCTTCACCTCCAGTCATATGAGGAGGGGCAAGACTTTGACTTGTCATCATGTCCAACAATTCCTCGCCACTCAGGCCTCCATCTTGATTGACATCAAAACTCGTGAGAGCCTCTTCAGCATTGATAGTGGTACCGGTTACCTCCTCGACTCCTTCAGTCAGTGCCCCATCCGGAAGATGAAGCGTTGTAGAATGGACGCTCGCTCTGTTTGTAAAACGCCTATTTGATAGACGACTATCCCCTGTTCCAAAATCCTTGCCTTTTCATGTTCTTCGTCCCTTGTCTATTGACAGAGAATCGCAGGACAAATCATATCTTATCCATGATTATGTTTAAAAATAGCAATGAAATGTGGAACAAATAAGGAAGAAATGTAGATATTGATTTGTACAGAGGAAAACCTGTTTTTTTAAAGAAAGAGTATATTTTTTCGCCAGTTTCATATTTCTTCCACATTTACGTTTTACTATGGTTCTATAACCCTGGAGAGACTGAACAACAGAGGGGTGCAGAGTAAAAACATCGTCTGAAATAACAGGCATTTCCTTTAGGGTGTTAACGACACACTGGTTTTCGTCGACCCTTATTTATCAAAGTGATTGTTTACATATGAGGTTCATGTGAAACTAAAAATCCGATACAAACTCTTTCTTACTCTATTCTTTACCAGTACGATTGTTGCTGCCGGTCTCTTTCTGTTTCTTCAATGGAATTTTGATCGTGGCTTTCTCAATTACCTAAAAAGTCAGGAGATGTCACAGATTGACCAATTGGCAGAGCAGTTGACCAGCTATTATGCACAACAAAACGACTGGCTGTTCATTGCCCAAAATCATCCTCTTTGGCGCAGTATTCATACAGATGTATTCTCATCAACACCAGGAGGACCGCCCCCCCCGAGAGGAAGGGAAAGAGAACAATTCCGGCATCCTGCCCCGCCACCACTTGACCGAGGCATCGGCCCGCGAATCATTCTTTTTAATGCAGACAAGCAGAAAATTATTGGCGGGCCTGTTGACTACAAAGGCAGTCATTCCATGCGTCCAATTCATTATAAAAATGAAATTATTGGTTATTTGGGTCTGATTCCCGTCACTGAGCTCTCACATACCGGAGACCTGCTCTTTGTTGAACAACAAACAGAAACTTTTGCTCTGGTAACGATTGCCATGGTGGGAGTTTCCATGCTCCTTACCTTTCCAGTAACAAGTCATCTGTTGCGCCCTATCAAGCAACTGACCAGGGGAACCCGCAGACTGATTGCAGGGCGGTTCAACACTCGTATCCCTGTCAGCACCGGCGATGAACTGGGTCAACTTTCCGCTGATTTCAATATCCTGGCCGTGACTCTTGAGGAAAATGAAAAAGCTCGTCAGCAATGGGTTGCAGATATTTCTCATGAACTGCGCACTCCTCTTTCGGTGGTGCGGGGTGAAGTTGAAGCGTTGCTGGACGGAATCCGCCAGACTACTCCTCAGAACCTTGAATTGCTACACGGCGAAATCATCCACCTGCAACATTTGGTCAATGATCTCTATGAGCTTTCAATGTCAGACATCGGCGCTCTGACCTACAAAAAAATAGAAGTCGATCCACTGGGTATTCTGAATGAGTCTCTTGAGCTGTTTAAAACGCGCTTTGATGAGAAGGGACTTGTTTTGAGCACAACACTACCGGAAAATTATTCTTCTTTTCTCCTTGCCGACCCGGACCGACTGCAGCAGCTGTTTACAAATCTTCTGGAAAACAGCCTGCGTTATACTGATGCACCCGGGAAACTGAGAGTGTCTTTAGAGCAGGATCAAGAGCATCTTCAGATATCTTTTCAAGATTCAGCTCCTGGCGTAGAGTCAGAACACCTGCCAAAACTCTTTGAGAGGTTGTTCCGGGTTGATCCCGCTCGTAACCGCAGCCAGAGCGGAGCAGGGCTTGGTCTGGCTATCTGTAAAAATATTATTGACGCCCATCAAGGAGAAATTGCCGCTCATAACTCACCCCTTGGTGGCCTTGAGTTTCAAATCACACTTCCCTTGAATTCATAACAAAGGCCTTGTGATGAAAGATACAATTTTAATCGTAGAAGATGAACAGAGACTGGCTGATTTACACCGTGATTACCTGCACAAGTCCGGATATGCAACAGAGTGCATTGATGACGGTACTGCTGTGGTTCAATGGGTTAAAAAAAATGAACCTGCCCTTATTCTCCTTGACCTCATGTTGCCGGGAAAAGACGGGCTTGAGATCTGCAAAGAGATACGCAGTTTTTCAAGTGTGCCAATCATTATGGTTACAGCCCGGATAGAAGAGATAGACCGGCTGCTCGGACTTGAACTTGGTGCTGACGACTATATCTGCAAGCCTTTCAGCCCGCGCGAAGTAATGGCTCGTGTAAAAGCCGTTCTGCGTCGTACGGCCGGCACCGTTTTAAATAGTGAGATTCTCAATCTGGATGCTGAACGATACATTGCCACCTTACAGGGTAGGAAACTGGACCTGACCGCGGTGGAGTTTCAACTGCTGTGCATTCTTGCGAAGCAACCGGGACGGATTTTCACTCGTGATCAGTTGATGGATAGAATATATACCGATCAACGTATTGTCTGCGACCGAACCATTGACAGTCATATTAAAAAACTTCGCAAAAAAATTTCCACAGTGGCTCCTGAGCTTGAGATAATTCGCTCTGTTTACGGAGTAGGTTATAAATACGAAAGTCCATAGGCTATTGTATTAATGTTACACCTGAATCAGGTATAGATTCAAAAGGGTAAGGTTGCCAAGGATAAGTTATTCTTAAACTTATCAGTATAAATCATAGATTACTACTGGTATACGCAACAGAATGAGATTACCATCATAACTCAGCTTGAACGTAAATTTGCCTTTGCGGCCTTCGAAGTAGGGGACTGTTTTTTTCACCAATCCGGGAGACAGATTAACTATGTTCTATTTATATAAATATAATACACCTGATTGAGTAGTTGTGTGTGGTGAAAATAATTCTGCCCACGGTATAGAAAAATAAAAGCAGTCCCCTCGCCGAGCAGGACTAGCTGAGTTTTGATGGTAATCAGCTAACAAATAGCCTGCTTATCCATATAGGCTTTCAACCCAATGGACATGTTGACTTTTTAGCCATGTTTCCAATGATCTATATTAAACCAACACCTTCTCTTGCTGTTTCTCAGACAAATCATTCCTCAGGGTTATAAAAAGAAAAAGACCAGCAAGAAAGGATAAAAAAAGAAGGAGAGCGCCACAGAGTTGAAGAGCAAAAGCAAGGTTATAGCCTTTTGATATGTGGCCAATAAATGGCCCAAGGACAGCAAACGAGACACGGATAATCATACTGCGAATAGAAAGAACAGTGGCCCGGGTCTCAGAAGCACAATATCTATTAACCAGGTCTTTGAGCAGTGGCGTGGCATAACCACGGATGGCGTAAAAGATAAAAAGAACAATCAGCGCCAGGGCGAGTGGAAAAGTTCCAAGGAGAATATATGAGCCCGGGATAACGACAATAATGATGCAGATGGCCGGGATTTGTCCTATTTTATTGACAATTTTAGCAGCAAATGCTGCGACCAGGGCTACCGTTAAATTCAAAAAAATCCAAAGTGGAGTGATTGTTTTTTCATCAAGACCCATATTGACAAAATAGACTTGTGATGTCCAGGCCATACATAGTGTGCAAGTACCGATCAAAGAGGAAATAAGTAAGGTGGAGCTTAATTTTTTATCAATAACAAGGCTCTCTTTGCATACAGCAAGAATGTGGCCGCACCCTGGCCTCTTGATAACGTTGCTCCGAGGGGGCTCTAGTAAAAGAAGAGCGGCAGGAATGGCCAAGCCCGCAATCAGCGTCTGGGAAAGATAGACAGCACGGTAACTCAGAGAGACGGCTATAAATCCACCGACGAGTGCAGCAAGAGTTTCAGCAAAATGGCCAAGGGAGGTAATTCGACCTTCAAAACGAAAATACCATTGCTTTTTATCCATGGCTGCCAGGCTCTCATAAAGCATTGCAGAATCTGAACCCGAGATAAAACTTCCGCCCAGTCCAAGAACAATTTCTGCACACAGAAAACCATAAAATCCAGAAGAAACAGAATAGATGCCATACCCTAGTGTGCCTAGTATACCGCCGATCACCAAAGACTTTTTTCTACCGATCACATCAGCCATATACCCCGAAGGAATCTCTAACATGGCCACACTGATTGAATAAACGGCCTGCAGGACATATATATCAAAATCATTTAAGCCGTTATCTGTATAGAATAGAGCGACAATCGGCATGATCAGCATCAACCACTTGGAGAGCTTGATCAGATAGAGACAGTAAATATTTGTTGTAAATGTTCTGACCATCAATAAATGAGTACAGCTAAAAGACAGTAAAAGGGAGATATTAGGCCTGCTATTGACTCTTCTGGCGGGAGAATGCTTCAGTTAAAGATCTTCTTCAAAAGTCCACAATCCATAATGAAGATTGACTGAGGTGAAAGTAAACAGACCTCCTGATTTAGCTTGATTTTGAACATGTTTTTATCGTGAGAACAAGAAGGAATTTCATCGTAAGCCAACCAGTGAGCCGCTGATAGAATTTACCCCTTCTCTTCTATTGCAATAGCCCGAAAACAACAACGCCGTGATCCTTCTCATAAAGGATCACGGCGTATTCATCATAGCCTATGGCTATATGTGATGTAGAAGCCTATCCGATGGCTACCAGTTCGATATCAAAGGTCAGGTCCTTACCGGCAAGGGGTGGATTGGCATCCAAGCCGTACCGCGCCATCGGATATCTCGACCACCCGGACAACAATTGTTTCGCCTTGCGGGCCATTCATCTGCAGCTGCAGACCAATCTCCGGGTTAATATCCGCAGGCACCTGATCTCGGGGCGCCTGAATGACCATTTCCTCATTGCGCTGCCCATAAGCCTTATCCGCCGGGATAGTGACCTGCTTTTTCTCCCCGCTGCTCATCCCGGTGACCGCCTCATCAAAGCCGACAATCACCTGGCCACTACCCAAGGTAAACTCCAGCGGGTCATGACCGGCGGAAGAATCAAAGGTCGTCCCATCTTCCAAGGTTCCAGTATAGTGTATTTTTACGGTATCACCGTTTTGTGCTTGTGCCACTGTGCTTATTCCTCCATCAATTCTAAATATTATAGCAGTACAACTTACTACTGATCATCTTCGATTCCTTCAAGCTTCCAGTTTTCCGTTCCTACAGGCCGCGCCCAGGTCCATCGTTCAGCAAACTTAACCGGCTCGGTCATGCTGCCGCTCTTCACGTCGCCACTGGCTTCGTCTACGGTAAAATCAAGCAGGTTTGCGGTGAAAATAACGGTAAGAAAATCCACCCGACCATCACTGCCGGCATCAACAATTTCCACCTTGCGAACAGCTATACTTTCCAGCTTATTTATCTCCCCTTTGGCACGCATATCATTAAAATGCTGTTCATACTCTGCCGCCAATGCATCTCCAAGCAGATGTCCATAAGAGCTAAGGTCACGACGCATCCAACCTGCCTGAACCTTGAAAAAGACGTCGGATGCAATCTCCTGAAAATACGCCTGATCAAATCCAGGGTCTGTTTGTCGAATCTGGGCCAGGCCATCTTCAAGGGTCTGTTCCTGAATCGGCGGAACAGGTGGTGGAACGGTATCCGTTGCCTGGCCAAAGCCGGAAAGGGAGCCCCCCCCCTGTGAAGGTGGCGGTTGAAAACCAGGTGACGAACTGCCCGAAGGCCGCTGGACAAATTTTCTGTAAAATATATAGCCTATAACGCCAAGGAGCAACAGGGGCAAGATACCCATCCCACTGCCCCCCATACCGAACATACTGCCAAACAGCATCCCGCCAAGGGCGCCGCCCAACAGCCCTCCGGCAAGTCCACGGCCAAAGCCTGATTTCCCGGACTGCTGTTTGTTCACCTGGGAGGGGGCAGGAGTTGTCTTTTTGGGTGCCGAACGCTTGAATGATCGTCCTCCGGAACGGGAACGGGCATCAGCATAATCTGCCGTAATCCCCGCTTCGACCAGGGAAAAGGCTATTAAAAGAAATAAAAATGGAGAAAGCCTACGTATAATTGTTTGCATGATCGATGATCCTTCCTTAGCAAAAATTAAATCCAAAAAAAAAATCAATATTTTGTCACGATAACAACTCATGCTTGACTTGTCATGGTTTAAACTTAGTTTTTATCTGAAACAAAATAATGGAGCGCCCTTAAGTACCACAATCGCGAACAATGGATGGTAAAGACCCCTCACCCCCTTACCCTATGTCAGCAGTTGCCAGCGATGAAGAATTCCTTGCCGTAGCCCGTGGTCCGGAAACACACCTTGCAAGCTGTTCCCTTGTCCTTGCCGCTATGGGGATTGATCACCTGAAAACAGAAACAACACTGCTGGTTCACCCGGAGGATGTTGAAGAGGCGACCCGTCATCTCCAAGCTTACCAGGAAGAAAACAAGAACTGGCCTCCACCACCGGCTTGGCGCCAGGAACGAAAAAAAACCGCACAACCACCGACCTTGCT
>CALZIH010000242.1 GCA_945787305.1 uncultured Desulfobulbaceae bacterium
AACAGCGAGAAAGGTGATACCGATTACCGCCCAGATCAGAAAACGCCTAATTTTCTCATTTTCCTTCTCAATTACCAAGATGGAGTCGGCACTGACCTGAAAAAAACGATCGGCTGCTTTACGGAGAAACTCCTTCCTGTCCTTGATACTCAGGTAATTGAGGTAGTTGCCTTCAAGATTAGCAACAAATTGATCGACAATAGCCAAAATCTCGGTATTGTCGATCAATTGTGCCAGATCCTGTTTGACCTTTTTCAACTCACTAAATCCTGAGGTCTCGCGTCCATGAAATATTTTAAGTTGCAAATCTGATAAGTTATGGAGCTGGTCAAGAAATTGATGAAAAATGTTCTGCTCAACCATCAGTTCAAGATCATCGGCTCTTGTATTGAGCCAGTTCAAGAGAGCATGATTTTTACCTGGAAATCGTCGATCAATGATATAGAGCTGGTGGAGCTCCATAGAGGCACGGCTGTAACTTTCCATGAAATCAGGTAGAGACTCAAGCCGTAATGTAAGATCATGGGGCAAATTCCAGTGCAGCCGAATGAGCTCGTGCATCGTCTCTCTTGTTTTAACGAGTGCACTGTTGAATTTCTCAGGGTAATCGTGATGATCGAGTAGAGGCATACTTGCCTGCAATATTTCAAGCTCTTTGATTTGGAGCTGGAAATCCTTTAGCATGGAAATCTGGTGATTTGCCAGCCGGATTCCACTCAAGCCGGAGTAGACAAGGGTACCGAGCACCAGGGAAATTGTAGTCATTGGTAAGAACAGCAGAATGATCTTACGGGAGAGAGGTGTACGCATGACTATAAATTGGCCTTTGCTCTTTTGTAGAGTTCTCGATTGTAGATCAGTTCTTCAAGACGGTTTTGTTGATAAGCCTGTTTGATCTTCCCGGAAAGCATACCGCTTTCCATCATCGACTCTACCCAGAACCCCACTCCTCTGTCCCAGGAATCGCTAAATTCAGTGGTAAACAATATGGTCTGGAGAGATTTCTCCTCGACAGTGGCCGGCATATCAAGCCAACGGCCAATTTGCGAAGCACTTTCAGCGGGGTTATTCGCAAGAAAAAGGGTTGCACGCATCAATAACGTAAGAAAGGTCTCGGTTATCTCCGGATGCGCCTGAAGGTATGTTACGTTTGCTGCCAGTGCGCAGCAGGGGTGCCCTTTCCATTTACCGGGCGGCGGTAAATCGCTCAACATGGAGACGACCTTACCGGCCCTTTTTTCCTCAGCCAGAGCGATAAACGGCTGCATAACGACAAAACCATCTATAAGGCCGTCCCGTAATGCCGGGATGAGGTTTCCGGCACCATACAGATTTAGTAGTATGATCTTGGCCTGGGGATCATCAATTTCTCGTGCGTGAGGAATCCCTGTTTCACGAAGAGCCTGCTCAAAAATCAAGTTCTGGACCGACACGGCCATTTTATAGCCGATTTTCAGGGGATCCTTTCGATGGCGCACATGGTCGACAAACTCAGACCAGTTGTTTATCGGTAAATCATTGCGCACGACCAGGCCTGCACCTTGAGACATTACAGGTGATATGATTTTAATAGAACTGCCCTGGTCAATAAAGTGGAGCATGGCGGGAAACCCGCCAAAGGAGATGTCAAAATACCCCTCGCTCAATTGACGAATCAACTCCTTGCCCCCGGTGCCGGAATCAATCAGCACTTGGGCCAGTGGCCGTTCCCCTGAATAAAGGACATATTCTTTACGGAAAATCCTTTCTTTGAGGTAAACCCCACCGTTGGCCTTAAAAAAATCAGGGTTCATGGCGGCAATATAGAAGGAGGAGTGATGATCGTGGGGGGCGTGGCCAATGCGAACAATCGGCAGGGTTTCGGAATGTTGTTGGCAGGATATGATTACAGCAAGAGCCATGAGAGAAACAAGAATGCGCAAAACGAACCTCATGACACCCCCCCAAGTGCGACTTTAGATTACTGGTCCCGATGCCTTCGCGCCGCGTGTCCCAACCAGGGCCGAATAGGCCGTTTCACCATTAGGCAGCACGAGATACGTAGAACACAAGGACATTACTTCTGTAGTTTATATCACTTCCTTAAGCAAGGTCAAGGTTACTATCTATCTACCCCTTGATTCTCCTAGAAAAATATTATCTCGGATGATAAAATAAAGTTCTTTCCGGGCTCTCACAAATGACGATACAATAAATTAAAGTTTTAGACGATGAGGCCAGGAAACAACCCATACCTCATTCAGCTTTCCGGTGAGCATATCAAGATTTATTCAAGGATATGGTTGACAGAAGTGGCGCAGTGGGATTAACATATCAACATTCACTCATATGAGTAATTATTAATCTGCCAGGAGGATTCATGAAAAAACTGGCCCAGTTTATAAAAATACTTGGTGATGCAAATCGACTTGCAATCATCAGGGCCATAGGCAAAGAAGCGCTTTCTGTAAGCGAAATCATCAGGGCAACCAACCTGTCACAAACACTTGTCTCATTTCATTTGCGAGCCTTACGTTCGGCTGGAATTATCAGAACACGACGAGAGGGACCATTTATCTATAATAGTCTTGCCATGCCAGAACTGGTAGAGCTGTTGGATGACCTGTCACAGTTGGCAGGCCTGGAAAACAATTTCTCAACACAGAAATCCTTGCTGAAGGTTGCCGTTCAAAACAGGAAGTAACAGTTATGTGGGATGAAACTTACTGGGAACCGATGATGTTTGGTTGTTGGAGGTTCATGCCCCTGCTGGGCATTGTCTTCATGGTCGTCTTTATGAACCTGTTCAGCCGATTTTTCAGCGCAAATGTAGGTTAGTGTAGCAGACACAAACAGGGTGAAGATTTTATGAAAATTTCTGCTGAATACAGGGGAGAAACACATGAACTGAGGATGAAAATCAAAGAGTTGCGCAATCGCATCGATACAAACGATTACAAAACGGAGGGCTCGTGAAAAAATTTCTCGTATTGATTTGCCTCGTTATCCTTATGCCGTCTTTTGCCTTTGCAGTTGATTTCAGTTTCACCGACCTTAATGGGAATACCTATACCAGCAGTGCCCTAAAAGGTTCACCGATAGTCATCAATGTTGGTTCGCACTGGTGAAAAAAATGCAAGGTGGAGGCTCCATCCCTAGAAAAAGCTTATCTGGCCTTTAAGGATAGAAATGTTTATTTTTTCAGTGTTTTTGTCACAAGCAAAGAGAAGGATATTCGTGAATTTGTAGAAACTTTCAACCTTACCCTACCTGTGGGGAAAGACACTGGCATTGCGGAAGCACTGGATGTCAAAGCTATCCCGGAAACGGTTTTTATTGACAGGGACGGACAGATAATTGAGCGTCACAGAGACACCATTACGTATGACGAACTGGTTACCGGTATTGAAAAACTACTCTGAAACAATAATGCATAAACCAGTCAAAGGAGACCTAAAAAATGGAAGATATTCCTGACAAAGGCAAGTGCAGTTCAAAACAAAATCTTTTAAGCAGCCTTATAGCCTCGCTGTTGCAGGATATGCCAGAAGCGGAAAAGAGAGAGTTGTTGCAGTCCGTCCTCAAAGGAGGCTGTGAGCATAAGGAAACCATTGAAATGGTGGAACACTGAATTAAGGAATGTACGGACTCAGGAGTGAGTCCCATTGATATGAGCAAGGAAGTTCTGGCGGCTATCAGCAATACACATGAACTCTCGTCTTATGCAACTCCCGAATTGAAAAACCTGTTTAACGACTGGCTCACCGAAATTGAACAGTTGATTACATCCTTTGTCAATAAGAAGAACCATGTTGATCCAGATGAGGTAGCTAGAGAGTTCAAGCTGCAACGTGACAGTGTAATCTTTATCATTAGCAAGCTTGCCCGTGAGGGAAAAATCATCATGCAGGCTACCACGACGGATAAGAGTAAAATCAGACTATTGAGGAAATCAATATGAACGAAAAAATTGCCAGTGGCGGAGCCGTAACCTCTGCACTAGCATATGCTTTCTGCTGACAGCTTCCCTTGATCCTGGCCAGTTTTGGCCTGGGAAGTTTCACCATGTCCATGTGGTTTGCTCAGTACCGTTGGGTATTTCTGGTCGTCAGCATAATCCTCCTTGGATTTGCATACTATAAAACCTATTCAGGCAGAAAGCCAAGCAGTCGCTTGAGCAGAAGGATTTTACATGGAACAACAATGTTGAGCATGGGGATGATTGTATACACACTGATTGCTACGTAACGGGAGAAAATAATGCTGATTCAGGATAACAAAAGTATCCAATCCAACTGTTGAGCCCCTGATAATACCGGCGGTCGCCGGGAGAACAATCAAGGTTTCTTTGGCAAGCTTTTCAAGAATAGAACTTCATCTGCACCGGGACAGGCTGGTTCTGATGAAGAAGCTAAGCGACAAACTGAGCATTGTATGGTCTGCAGTGACTCCCTGGAATATCATGAAAAAGCCAAAAACGTAGTCTGCACCTATTGCGGCAACAAACAGAGCGGCCATATCACCTGCCCTTCCGGTCATTTTATCTGCGATACCTGCCATAACCACGATGCCATGCGGGCCATTGAAGATGTGGTTATGACCAGCAAAGACACTGATCCAATACAAATTGCCGGGCTTGCAATGAGTTTTCCGCGCTTGCCCATGCTTGGCTGCCAGCATGCCTACATAGCTGGCGGAGCCCTCATGGCAGCAGTAAAAAACTCTGGCTCAAAAGACATCACAAAAGATGACATTAAAGAGGTGTTTTTCCGCACCCGACAACAGGCCCACGGCGGCTATTGTGGTCTTACAGGAGTCTGTGGCATTACACCGGCCATTGGTGCATGTATCAGTGTTCTAACGGGCTCAAAATGTGGCAAGGATGAAGAACAACGTCTT
>CALZIH010000243.1 GCA_945787305.1 uncultured Desulfobulbaceae bacterium
CTGTATTTTGGCAGGTCTGTTGAAGTCTTGGGAGGTTGCTTCTCCTGTTGCTCCATATTCTAGACGGATATCTCCTTTTATAAATTACCGGTCGGGCCTTGCTGGCGGCCTGTTGCTTTCCCCTGATATATATGCTCTGTTTTCAATCATCCTTAGTCCTTTTTACATCGTGGTCTTGAGAAGAGGATCAAAGTTGTTTACAGAATGGAGAGTAAGCTGTATCAGTTGCATGTCAAAAAAAGGGTAGCTTGAAGAAACGTTGTATTGCCTGGTTGCGGCGACATAACAATGCATGAAGTGTCAGGTGTCATGTTGATTGATGATATTTTTTATTTCATGTTTTGAGAGTGTTAGCGAGCCTGCCAGAAGCCGAATCTCTACGTTTTCAAGGTATCCATTGCCTATCCAAGCCAATATCTGGAGAGAACAATGTGGAAAAATATTCAACCGGCACCGCCGGATTCAATCCTGGGATTGACGGAACAGTTTAAAAAAGACCAGAATCCGCAAAAGGTAAACCTCGGGGTCGGTGTCTATAAAGATGACGATGGTAATACGCCAATTCTCGAGGCCGTGAAAAAGGCGGAACAGGTGCTGCTGGCCAGTCAGACCACCAAGAGTTATCTGCCTATATCAGGAGACCCGGCCTACGCTAAGGCCGTGCAGAAGCTGGTTTTAGGGGAGAATAGTGATCCTTTTCAGTCGTCAAGGGCCGTTACTGTTCATGCTCCCGGTGGTACCGGCGCTTTGAAAGTCGGTGCCGACTTGTTGAAGAAGTTTGCGCCCCAAGCCAAGGTCTGGGTCAGTTCCCCCACCTGGGCAAATCATAATGGTATTTTTAGCGATGCAGGGTTTGAACTCGACAGCTACAGTTATTATAATCCCGAATCCAAAGGGCTTGATTTTGATCGGATGATCGGAGAGCTTGCTGCTATACCCTCCGGCGACATTGTTATTCTCCACACCTGTTGTCATAATCCATCCGGTGTTGATTTGGATCAAGCCCAATGGGATGAGGTGGTCAGGGTGGCGAAACAGCAAGGGTGGATTCCCTTCCTCGATTTTGCCTATCAGGGGTTTGGCGAAGGGGTCGAGGAGGATCGCTATGCAGTGGAGCAGTTTGGCGCAGCCGGGATCGATTTCCTGGTGGCGAGTTCCTTTTCAAAGAATTTTGGCCTGTACAATGAGCGCACCGGAGCGTTGACCGTTATCTGTCCCAGTGCGGAAGAGGCGGCAGTGGCCATGAGCCATTTAAAGACGGTCGTGCGAACAAACTATTCCAACCCGCCTGCCCATGGCGGTCTCGTGGCCACCATTATTCTTGATGACTCCCAGCTGTATCAGCAGTGGTTGGCTGAACTGGCCGATATGCGTGTGCGCATCAAGGATATGCGGCATGCCCTTGTTCAGGGGTTGAATGCCTGTGGTGTGCCGGGGGATTTTTCATTTATCGAGCGGCAACGTGGGATGTTTTCTTTCAGTGGTCTCTCCGATGATGTGGTTCGGTGGTTGCGGGCGGAGAAAAATATCTATGTGGTCGGAGGGGGCCGCATCAATCTCGCCGGATTGACGACAAAGAATATCGATTATGTGTGTCAATCCATTGCTGAGGCTGTACAGGCTGTTGCCTGAACCACATGTAGAGTAAAGAAGGTACCGAAAAGTTCACCAAGAGTATTGCCGCTTGGTGAACTTTTTTTATGATCCCCTCTAAGGCTGCACAATAACGGCCGCAGGCCGTCCGTTTTTACTCCTCTTTTTTTGCTATACTGTATTGCGCCAGCAGGGTCTGTAGTTTCCATGGCGAAGAAAGGCATTCATGCCCCAAGCCTAATTGGGTGATTACCTCGCAAAAAGATAAAAATTCCTCCATAAGTCTGGTGACCACTTTTTCCCGGTGTTGGATGATATAGAGCTGGCGGCGCATGTCAACACCCTCGATTGGCAGATACTTCAGCCAGCCCTGCTCTGTCTCCCGACATACGGTCAGTTGAGAGAGACAAGCTGCCCCGATCCCTGACTCCACGGCCTTTTTGATTGCCTCGGTGTGGCCCATTTTGGTAACAACTTTAAGCAGGTCGGCATGTCGGCCGAGTTTTTCCCTGAAAATTTGTGCGGTTCCTGAACCTTCTTCACGCATAACCCAGTTGGTCTGTCGCAGGTCATCGGGAATGGAAAATGTTTCCTTCTGTCCCAGCTTATGGGTTGGGCTGATGATAATCGCCAGTTCGTCTTCAAACCAGGGTGTTGCCCGAAGAGTATCCACACTGATTCCACCTTCGACAAAACCAAGATCGGCCTCACCCTTCTTTACCAGCTCTTCTGCGTGCAGGGTGTTGACCACCAGCATGTTAATATGCGCCTCAGGGTGAAGGCGCATGAAAGCCCCAACCAGATAGGGAAGGACATAGTTGCCGATGGTCGAGCTGGCGACAATTTCAAGAGAACCGGCCACGGTGTCGCGCTGCTCGGTGAGCATACTCTCTACATTGATAACCTGGTAGAGGATACCCTTGGCAAGCGGCAGCAGGTATCGTCCTCGATCATTGAGTAACAGGCTACGGCCATGGCGATCAAAGAGCGGGCCTCCAAGCTGATTCTCCAGCTCCCCCAAAGACATGCTCACCGCCGATTGCGTGAGGAATAGGTCTTTGCTGGCCCTGGTAACCTGCTGGGTTTCGGCTACGGCAATAAATATTTCGAGTTGTCTGAAAGTGATGGCCATAATGCTTGTACCGGTGAGATTAAAAGATCGAACAATAAGAATAGATTATTGTTATCTCACGGTAACACGGAACATAAACTGTTGAAATCAATTTATAGGATATGATGAGAACTTTTTCCTGGCTATAAAAATGAATGATGCTTCATTTTTTGTTGACAAGTACCCACCCTCTTAAGTAGTGTGTTTCCCAATTCCTGATGGCTAGATATCAGGGATTCCAATAGTAGCTGACAATATCAGACGAATAGCATTTAACGGAGAGAAAGGATGGATCAGCAAGTTCTGACCGACCCAATTCTGACCAATATTATCTACGTTACTATTTTCCTCATCGGGGCGCTTCTTTTTGGTTTTGGCCCTATCATTATTGTCAAGCTGCTCAGCCCCTCCTCCCACACCCGAAATATTGCAGATAAAACAGGCCAGTTTATTGAGTGCGGTATGGAACCCATCGGTTCAGCCTGGATCCGGTTCGGTATCGTGTACTATATCTATGCGCTCATTTTTCTGGCATTTGACGTTGATGTCCTGTTTTTATTTCCGGTGGCTGTGGCCTATAACAGCCCGGAATTCGTTGCCCGTGACTTTGTCGAAGTTGTTATCTTTGTCGGTATCTTGTCGCTGGCCATTGTTTACGCCTGGGTGAAAGGAGTGTTCAAGTGGGAACAGAAAACGTACCATCATCAATAGTTCAGTTTGCACAACTCGATAAACTGCTCTACCTCTGTCGGGCAAACTCGCTTTGGCCGATGACTTTCGGACTCGCCTGTTGCGCCATCGAAATGATGTGCACCGGTGGCTCCCGATTTGATATCTCCCGCTTCGGTGCCGAGGTTTTCCGTCCATCACCAAGGCAATCCGATGTCATGATTGTTGCCGGAACCATTACCAAGAAAATGGAACCGGCCGTCAAAACGCTCTATGATCAGATGCCCGAGCCCAAGTGGGTTATCGCCATGGGCAACTGCGCCATTTCCGGCGGACCGTTCAAGTGTAAAAATAATTATAACGTTGTGGAAGGCGCCGACCAGTTCCTTCCTGTAGATGTGTATATTCCCGGGTGTCCGCCCAGGCCGGAAGCATTGCTTGAGGGGATCATGACCCTGGAAGAGAAACTGACCGGCTCTCGACGCTGGCCCCGTAGACAACCAGAGAAAATCGGAAGTCTTTCATGAGTATCATAGAAGAAACCAGAATTGCGTTACTGGAACTCTTTCCGGAACAGGCAGCAGCAGATGCAGAGGCGAGAGCGTTGGCCGAAGCTGAGGCTGCGGAAGCGGCCGCTCGTCAGGCTGAAATCGATGCCGCGGCTGCTGAAATGGAGTCCATGGACTTGACGGATGAGAGCCCTGCTGAAGTAGCAGATGAGTCGCCTGCCGGAGAAGAGACCGCCGCACCAGAGGAAGAGGCCCCTGCTCCCGAGGCAAAAGCCGAGAAAGAAGAGCCGGAAGAAGAGGGACCACGGGAAAACGGGGTTCTCCTTACCGATCATGCTGCCAGGGGAGCAGCGATTGATGTCCTCTGTGATCCTGACCAGGTGGTTGATGCCGCCCGAGTTATGGATGAGGCAAAATTTTTCCTTGAGTCCATCTCCGGGGTTGACTGGATAAAGCAAAAGAAGATGGAGGTCATTTACGACTACAACCAGTTTGGACAAGAACCTTGCCGGGTTGTGGTCAGGACATTTATCGATCGTGATAATCCGGAAATAGAGACCATTTCCGAGGTCTTCCCCTCCGCCGACTGGCATGAGCGCGAAACCCACGACTTTTACGGTATCAAATTTCAGGGACATCCATACCTGGTTCCCCTCCTCTTACCGGAAGATGCAGATTTTCATCCACTCTTAAAGGACTTTAAGCCATGACCGTTCCTATCCAGTGCCGACATGATGAGACGTTTGTTCTCAATCTTGGTCCGCAGCATCCAGCAACGCATGGTGTTCTGCGGGTTAAGCTGACAATGGATGGTGAATACATAGTCAAGGCTGAACCTGTTCTTGGCTATATTCACCGCATGCATGAGAAGATGGCGGAGGATGGAAGTTTTGCCCACTTCATGCCCAATACCGCTCGCATGGACTATCTCCATGCCCTCGCTTTCAACCATGGCTATTGTCTGGCGGTGGAGCGGGCTGCAGGTATCGA
>CALZIH010000244.1 GCA_945787305.1 uncultured Desulfobulbaceae bacterium
GACAGCGCCGGCAAACAACAATAGAAGTCCCAGATAGCGAAGTTTCATCGTCTCCCCGATATAGAATTTATCATACCCGATCCGGACCTAACCCCTTGATTGCCGGTATAACATATTGCATTTTTTCATTAAAAAACAGGTATATTACCCCAGCAACAACGCTGCCCATTCCCCATCATGGAGACTTTTCTGCAGAGAATACCCAAGCTCTCCATAGACACGAATGATATTCTCTTCCTGTTCCCCGCTTAAAATGCCTGCTAAGATGACGCTACCGCCGGCAGCACAGAGTTCCCGGAAGCGCGACGCCATCTCCACCAGCACATCATGGACTATGTTGGCGAGAATCAACGGGAAAGCTCCTTGCACAGCAGCAAGGTCCGTGGTGCTGACCGAAATGTTATCCGCCAGTCCATTGTCTGCAACATTTTCCATTGCCACTCGAACTGCTTCGGGGTCATTATCAATGGCGACAGCGGATTGCGCGCCAAACAAAACGGCCGCCATGGCGAGTATGCCGGTGCCGGTGCCGACATCCAGCACTTTCTCCATTGGCGGCCCCTCAGCAAAACGGTGTGCCAGAAGCGCAAGCGCCATTCGTGTTGATTCATGCTGGCCGGTACCAAAGGCCTGCCCCGGATCCATCTCGATAACTTTGACATTGTCTGCGGCCTGATACGTTTCCCAGGAAGGCTTGATAACAAGGCCCGGAACAATCTCCACCGGAGTGAAAAACTGTTTCCAACTGGTGGCCCAGTCCTCATCGTCAATGGTCTGAAGATCGATTTTCGGCATGGCGATTTCATAGAGCTTGAACAGATCGTCGAGTTCCTTCCGAACCAAACCGACAACCCTATCCTCTGCGCTCTCCCCCCCTTCTTCAACCGGGAAAAAGCCGCTGACAAGGGTACCGGCATCGGTTTCCGGGCTTAACTCCACGCCGGAACCGCTGAGCACGCCCATGACATCTGAAACCGCCTCAACAAGATGGCCGGGAGTCTGCAAACTGAGTCGCAACCATTTCCTCCCGGACACCTCTGTATTCTCTGTATCCATTGCTGTTCCCTCATTGCCTTTCCGGCGTTATCATGCTATGAATTCCCACAGTTAAAGAAACACTACCGTCATCATACCGGAGTATCCATGAAGCATACCATTGAGTTCCTTCCCGATAACATAACCGTAAGTGTGGACAAGGGCGAGAATTTACTTTCTGCTGCTGCAGCAGCCGGTGTTTATATCCATGCCTACTGCGGCGGTGACGGTGTTTGCGGTAAATGCAAGGTCAAGATCGACCAAGGTGATGTCCGCTCGGACAAAGCAAATCTGAAACAGGAGGACTGGAAGGAGGGATTTCGTCTGGCCTGTCTCTCATCGGTGGAATCCGACCTGGTCGTCTCCATTCCGGAAATGACCACCAAAAGCGGCAAGGCCCTTAAACGAAAACCGAAAACCACCCGCACCATCTCCGCCCGCTCACTGGACACATTGATTGGTACATGGAAGACAGATCCTCCGGTCAGCAAGCTCTACCTGGAACTTAATCCACCGACCATGGATGATAATGTCTCCGACATGCTACGGGTTATGCGCGGCATTAAACAGGTTATGCCCGACCCACGGGAACCCCCTTATGATCACCCCGAACTGATCAAAATCCTGCCCCGGGCCCTGCGCGAATCAGATTGGAAAATCACCCTGCTGCTGCTTCGCGGTAAATATAAAGGCGAAAGTTTTCGGATCATCGATGTCGAATCCGGCAACACCACCTCCCGCCTGTACGGTCTGGCTATAGATATCGGGACAACAACCTGCTCCGGCGTCCTGGTTGACCTGAACACCGGCAAAATCATTGCCGAGGCGTCAGGGTATAACGGCCAGATCAGTTATGGTGAAGACGTTATCTCCCGAATCATTTATGCCAACCGCCCTGGCGGTCTCAAGGCCCTGCAGGGAAAGGTAGTCAACACCATCAACACCATCATAGAAGACATCTGCCGGGAGGTAATCATCAGTCCGGCCGATATCAGCTACATCATGGCGGCTGGCAATACTGTGATGTCGCACCTGTTGCTCGGCCTTGACCCCAAATATATTCGTGAAGCACCCTACGTACCGTCGGTGAGTCAGTTCCCGCTGACCAAGGCGGCTGACCTTGGTATCCATGCCCATCCCAGCGTCCGCCTCTTTCTCTATCCATGCATTGCCTCCTATGTCGGGGGAGACATTGTGGCCGGGGTCCATGCCTGCCAGATGGCCAAATCAGAGAAGATCAGTCTGTTTATCGATATCGGCACCAACGGTGAAATTGTCGTCGGCAACCAGGACTGGATGGTTTGTGCTGCCTGTTCCGCCGGTCCCGCTTTTGAAGGTGGCGGCATCCAGTACGGTATGCGGGCCTCGACCGGCGCCATTGAAAACTTCCAGATTCATCCCGAAACCTACGATCCGATGATCGTCACCATCGGCAGGATCAAGCCCAGCGGCATTTGCGGCTCCGGCCTGATCTCCATTGTCTCGGAACTGCTTGAAGCGGCGGTCATTGACCAGCAGGGAAAATTCAACCAAAGCATTGATCACCCGCGCATCCGTGAAGGCCGTGATGGCTGGGAATACGTCCTGGCCTGGGGGCAGGACTCGCTCATCGGCGAAGACATTGTCATCACCGAGGTGGACATCGATAACCTGATGCGGGCCAAAGGGGCCATGTACGCCGGATACCAGACCCTGCTCGACTCCGTCGGCCTCACCTTCGCCGATCTGGACCGGGTGATTATGGCCGGTAACTTCGGCGCCTACATCGACCTGGAAAAGGCCATCTGCATCGGCCTGTTGCCGGATGTGGACCGGGATAAATTCTATTACCTCGGTAATGCCTCCATGCTCGGCTGCCAGATCAGCCTTTCCGACGTAACCCGTTTTCGTGACCGGGTAAAGGTCAGGCAGTTGATTACCAACCTGGAACTCGCGGAAAATAATGAATTCATGTCCTATTACATGGCCTCACTCTTTCTGCCCCACACCGATATGAGCCTGTTTCCCTCGGTCGAGAAAAAGCTGGCTGAGTAAAAATCGGAACGTACCTGATCATGGAAGAAAACGCATTATGCGGCGTCGGTCGCAAATCAACCGTACTGCTTCTGCTCATCGTACTCTGTATGTTTAACACTGCCCTGCTGTTCCGAGCGGCGGTGAACACCCTCTATTTCATGGAGGACCCGGGCAAAGACTATACAGAAATTACGGCCACTGTTATAGGCCTGCCGGTAGAGAACGATTCGTCAGCAGAGAATAAAAACATAGTAACGCCGCTCTTTAGCTTTGCGTACAAAGAAGAGATGATGACCCGCGAGGCGCCGGCGCTACAGTATACCCAAGAGACGAACAACACCCCTCCTTACCGGATCGGAGAAGAACTTACCCTCTGGATTCATGATTACCGGGGTGAGATCATCCAGGCACCGACCTTGAGCCGTAATGATATAGGGATATCACAACTCGTGGTCAGTGCCTTGTCGCTTGTCCTTGCCATTATACTGTGGAAGGTTCGCAATGTGCTTGCCCGGCGCAAGCAATACCGAAACCAGTCAGCATAACGGCTCCACTGTAGAAACTGAACCCACGGTTCAGTCGTTGTCCTTTTCGACCGTGAGCACCTCGCCCGCCTCGTCAACTTTTATTTCATATTCCTGCGCATCCGCATACCCTTCCAGCTCATAGACGACGACACCGCCGCTTTGCAAGCGTTCCGCCTTGATAAAGGAGATGCCCGGCACGGCACTTTCCGCTGCCTTTACAACGGCTTCGGGAAGTTCCGGTAGGGGAACGTTGTTGCCGCTGGCATGGGCCGGACCGAACCAGCACAGCGTTATCAGCATAAGGGCAAGTCGGAAAAAACAGCGTGTATTGTACATAGCATAGACCTCCGAAAAGTTATTCAAAAGATAACAGCAGACCCTCCTTTTACCGGTGTGGCATGTAACGGAGGGCACAAGGCACACAGGTTGCTAGATATTACCGGCCTGATCCGTCAGGGCATGGAGGAAAGCAACGATGTCATCGAGTTCATCACCATTCAAGCCCATGTTACCAACCAGAGCGCTGATGTTTTCGCCGACCTCCGGGGCGGGCCAGCCATCACGGCTGTTATGGAAGCTCACCATGTCGAGCAGGGTCGGGAACACACCGTTGTGGGAATATGGTGCGGTGACAGCGATATTTCTTAAGGTGGGAATTTTGAATTTGCCCCATTGGCTTTCATCGTTAAGTGAATCGACCCCACCCAACCCCCGGTCCGGTGGAGCATAGACCGTGCCCGGCACATCCAGCAAGGCTTCATTGACCGGTACACCGATATTGGCATATCCGTAACTGGTAAAGAGCGGGCCGGGAGCACCTGCCGGTTGGTCCATGCTATGGCATTGAATGCAATTTTGCTCAACCAGCCTCAAGCCTCTTCTTTCCCTCCCGCTCAACTCATTCCGATCATAGCGGGAACTGAACGGGCTGATTTCAACAGAGCGCTCATAAGCCGCAATAGCCTTCGCCATCAAATCGTAAGCCGTTGCCGGGTCAGTAAAAACATCGCTTCCAAAAACGTTCATAAACAGATTGGCATAGTTGGACATTTCAATTCTGTCGATTACAGCTTCCAGATCCGGCATATTCATCTCAACCGGATTCAACGGCGGTCCTTGGGCCTGCTCTGCCAGGGGGTCTCCAAGGACTTCTCCGGTTTTCCGCCCGTCCCAGAACATGCCGCCGAACCATTCACCGCTCCCCGCCCGGTGCAATATCGGGCTGAAACCACAGTAAGCGGCGGAGGGCGCATTCCGACCGCCCTTGGAAAAGCCGTCATCTCCAAGAGAAA
>CALZIH010000245.1 GCA_945787305.1 uncultured Desulfobulbaceae bacterium
AGATTGTCGGTGTCGTAAAAAGCCTCGCCACCGACGGCGGAAAGGTCATAACTTATTGTTTTTCGGTGTACTGCAATTTGCATTCTTGTCTTTTTACGAGTCTATCAAGATTGTCGGTGTCATAAAAAGCCTTACCATCGACGGCGGAAAGGTTATAACTCATTGTTTTCCGTACTCTGCGGTTGGCGTTTTTGACTTTATACGAGTCCCTCAAGGTTGGGTAGCCGTTTTCTTCGTCTTGCTGTAAACCGCGGCGTAAATGATACGGCACCTTGGACATTTTCTTCAATTGCAGGGGAACCGTATAATATTCAAAGGATCCTGTATTCTTCAGGCTGCTCTTCAAAGGAAAACCTGACTTTTCATGGCACCTATAGGTAAGAAAGACGTGTCGATTGAAAAACAGTCTTTATTTGTGCTTGTTTTCTCCTTTTCCGGGTTTTGAACCTTATGACCTCTGGTCAAGGGAAACAAAATCTCGAGCGGGCTCACCGATATAGACCTGGCGTGGACGACCGATTTTTGTCGTGGTATCTTCACGCATTTCTTTCCATTGAGATATCCAGCCCGGCAGTCGACCTAATGCAAACATAACGGTAAACATGTTTGACGGGATGCCGATAGCCCGATAAATAATGCCGGAGTAAAAGTCCACATTGGGATAAAGGTTGCGGGAGATAAAGTACTCGTCATTTAAGGCAATTTCTTCCAGTTTTTGCGCCAGATCAAGGAGTGGATCTGAAACTTCGAGCACCTCGAGGATCTCGTGGCAGGCTGTCTTGATGATTGTACCGCGAGGGTCAAAAGTACGGTAGACCCGGTGACCGAATCCGGATAGACGGAATGGATCATCTCTATCCTTTGCCTTGGTAATATATTTTTCGAAATTGCAGTCGTCGGCATAAATGGTTTCCAGCATATCGAGGACCGCCTCGTTGGCTCCCCCGTGCAGCGGTCCCCAGAGGGCATTAATGCCGGCGGAAATGGAGGCATACAGATTAACTCCGGCGCTGCCCACCATGCGAACGGTGGCGGTTGAACAGTTTTGCTCATGGTCGGCATGAAGGATAAGCAACTTGTTCAGGGCTGCTACCACTTCTGGCCTGACGGTATACGGTCTGACCGGCTTATCGAACATCATGTTAAGAAAATTACCGCAATAGGAAAGGTCATTGCGCGGGTACACCAGAGGGTGACCTACGGATTTTTTGTACGAGAATGCGGCAATGGTTCTGATTTTCGATATGAGGCGAGCAGCCGTAATATCAATATTTTCCAGCGGGTCGTCACTCATTTCCGGATAGTAGTTATGCAGCGCATTGACCATAACCGAGAGGATGGACATCGGAGAGGCATTGGGCGGAAAATGGTCAAAGAAATGGAGCATGTCTTCGTGCAGCAGGGCGAAGCGTTCCAGCAGTCCTCTGAAGTGTTCCAGCTCACTTTCATTGGGGAGCTTTCCGTGAAGGAGCAGGTAGGCAACTTCAACGAACTGACATTTTTCAGCCAAATCCTCAATGGCGTAGCCCCTGTATCGGAGAATACCCTTGTTGCCGTCAAGATAGGTAATGCTACTGGTGCAGGAGCCGGTATTTTTAAAACCAGGATCAAGGGTTATACAACCGGTCTGCTGAAGGAGTCCGTTAATGTCGATTCCTCGGTCACCCTCTGATCCTTCTATAATGGGCAGAGTATAGCTCTTCCCATCAATAATGAATTCCGCAGTTGTGTTGGTCATAATTTTTGTCATGTCCTTGTCTATAAATAGTTTCTGTGCATCGGGTGTGGCATTGATAAATGGGTTCTGGCGGTCAGAGACGGTCTGGCTCGCTCGAAAGAGAGAAAAACAATGCCGGGAAATAGAGGTTCGGGTACAGTGCAGAGAAAATTCTACAGTAGCCTTGATTTGCGTGAAAATTGCTTTATGTAATCTTTACATGTAAGGACAGACTATACCGGTAAAGGTCTGAAAAATCAAGGTGAATGAATTTTGAGTTAAGAAATCGAAGAAAGATATGTCTTTTAACAGTTTGAAATAATAAGAAAAATGAAACAGAACCAATCGTTGCTTCAACGCATGCACCATTTTGTTCATGCGGTAGATCTCTATCCTGTTTCCTGTGAACGGCTTTGTGGTGGTCGCAGTGACCGGGAATGGCTGGACAAGGTCCTTGCCGGAGGGGCAAAAATCGTGCAACTGCGCGATAAGGACTCTGCTGATGGAGAACTTCTGGAAAAGGCCAGGTATTTTCGTCGTAAAACTGAAGATGCCGGGGCTCTTTTTCTCATCAATGATCGAGTTGATATTGCCTTACTTGCTGGAGCAGACGGGGTTCATCTTGGTCAGGATGATTTACCGCCGGAAGAGGTGCGGAGGCTGGCCCCGGAAATGATCATAGGCCTTTCCTGTAATACGGAAGAACAGGCCGTGCAATTGGGACAGCTCGAGCGAGAAGGGGCATGCCCGGTTTCGTATTATAATATCGGACCATTGTACCACACCGGGACCAAAGACGGGCTGTCCGATTTTCTTGGCCCGGAAGCAATTGCTCGGTATTCGAGGCATTGCAGTCTGCCCTTCACGGTTATGGGAGGGATTAAGCTTTCCCATGTAACTGAATTGGTCGGTTTGGGAGCCAGGCACATAGCTGTTGTTACAGCTGTCAGCCAGGCTGGAGATATAGAGGCGGAAACTGCCCTTTGGCGAGAATCTATTGCAAAGGCACTAAACGGAAAGAATAATGGATGAGATAAAATCACAGCGACGCGCCATTCGCAAGGCCATGGAATATGCAGTTTCGGAAGGGGACCTGGTTGCCGCCGAAGACCTGCTTTTGCAATACAGGGAAGACAGGATAGCCTTGGATTTATTGCTCGAATTTTACAGCTTCCTGCCCGAAGCCCAGGAAGACCATGTTCGAGAGATCCGCCTTGTGGCCCGATCACAAGGTGTTTTTCTTCTGGCTGCAATAACAACGATGTCTGCCTACCTGTATTTAATTTCCAGTGAAGGGGTTGAGTTTCACGGCACGCTTCATCAGGGGTATCTCGACCAGGATCTGTTGGATTTTTTTGGGTATGAAAACCTTGAGGCATTCAAACAACAATGTGCCGACCAGGAAAAATTGCCCTATTATGAATCGTTACAGCTGGATAAAGATGTCTGTCCCGCCTGCCATGCCGTTACCGGAGAGCTGCATGAGCTTGGCTGCCCGGTGGAGGTCTGTCCCTGGTGCGGAGGGCAGTTGATTCGCTGTCCCTGCCGTTTTGAGCAGCTCGGTGTCGAAACAATCGGTAGTGAAGAGGAGCTTGTCAAGCTGGAGGCGTTACTGGATGAACGGGGACGAGTAGCCTATTCGCCAGATCAGCGGCCCGGATTTGCCGATGAAGGACCAGGGGTTGCATTGGATTGACCTTGCCTATAAGCAGAACGGAAAGGTTTAGGGTCTTCAATACTGCTCTTGTGGTGAAGAATTCCGGCCTGAATTGCCCTTATAAAGAATGAGCGCAGTTCAGGCCGGGATGAGACTATTTTTGTTTGAATGATTCCAGATACTGAAAGAGGTCGGAATCCGAGGACAGGATCAACGAGGAGTTCTCGGTAATGATATTATGATAGCTTTCCAGACTTTTTTGGAAGGCAAAAAATTCCGGATTTCTTGAGTAGGTCTGACCATATATTTTGGTGGCCTCTGCGTCCGCCTTACCTTTTATCTCGGTTGCTTCCCTGATCGCCGTAGAAGTGATTTCCTTCAACTCACGATCCACCCGACCAAGAATTTCCGCTTTTCGACCTTCACCAAGGGATCGTTTCTCCGCTGCAATTCGTTTACGTTCCGATATCATCCGATCATACACTTTTAAGCGAACCGACTCGATGTAATTGACCCTTTTGAACATCACATCGATCAACTCAATGCCGTATTTTGGGGTTACCTTTGAGGCGACATCAAGAACCTGTTCACTGATTTGATCCCGTCCCCTTTGCGGTGGTTTGGTCATGTCTCCGGATTGGGAAGTGGACATAACCGTGGACATCATATAATCCGGAGACCAGTCGGAACTACGGATGATCTCGATCAGATTATTTTTGTTAACCAGGTCGCGCACCGTACCGTTAATGATATCATCGAGCAGACTTTGCGCTCTGGCCTCACTGCCGACAGCCTGCAGGAATTGCAGGGCATTGGTAATCCGCCACCGGGCGGTATTATCCATATAGATAAAGGTCTTGTCGTTCGTAGGGATCTGGTTGGGGTCACCGTCCCAAATGAGAATTTTTTTATCAAAGTATTGAACATGCTGAATAAAAGGCGTTTTGAATTTCAGGCCGGCTTTGGTAACCGGGTCGCCGACAGGAGCGCCGAACTGGGTAATAACCGCCTGCTGCCCTTCCTTGAGAATGTAAAAGCCATCCCAGGCCGTGGCAATCAGGGCGAACACGACAATGAGTAAAAGAACCTGTATTATTTTTTTCATGGCTGTCTCTTAATTGGTTGTCCCTGATGGTCCTGCTTGCTGGCGTTTCGACAGATCAAGAAAGGGGAGAAGATTCTGTTGTTTATTGTCCATTACGTAGATTTGTTCAACACCTGGGAGAATGTCCTGCATAGCCTCTAGATACATGCGCTGCCGAGTCACCTCAGGAGCCTGCTGATATTCTTGAACAATGGAGGCGAAGCGGTTTGTTTCACCTTTGGCCCGGTTGGTGCGTTGAATCGCATAGCCGTGGGCCTCCTCAATGGTCTGTTTTGCGCTGCCTCTGGCCTTGGGGATAACCCGGTTGTAGGTTTCCTCGGCTTCGTTGACCAGTCGTTTCATATCCTGGTCCGCCTCGTTGACCTCGTTGAAGGCCGGTTTGAC
>CALZIH010000246.1 GCA_945787305.1 uncultured Desulfobulbaceae bacterium
AAATTTGGATTTTCGTTCGAGGTCAGGTAAGCGCAGACTCCGAGGCATGCGAACAATTTTACCACAGGCAGGATATTCCCAGGATAAAATTTTGAGCATAACGAGGTAAGCGAACTGGTGAGACTCCGGGAGATCGAGCGAAAATATAATTATTCAAGGTAGCCATAAGTTATCTCTTTATAACTACTTGTTAGGGCAGTCACCATGTCGTGGTTTATACAAACCTGCACATCCTCTGTTGGCAAGAAATATATCATGGCCGTCACCGGCATGCTCCTGGGCGGGTTTCTCCTGATCCACGCCGCAGGGAACAGCTCGATTTTCTGGGGCCGGCGTGCCTTTAACAGCTATGCCGAACACCTCCATTCCCTTGGCATACTCGTCAACATAGCAGAACTGGGACTTTTAACCATCTTCATCCTCCATATTGTTACCGGATTAAGTCTCTTTCTGCAAAACCGCAATGCCCGTGACGGGCGATATGCTGTCAATAATGCAGCCGGCGGTCGGACCTGGGGTTCCCGCACCATGCCGTATACCGGACTGATAATACTGGCCTTTATCATAATGCACCTGGCCAACTTTCATTTCGTGGAGCACGACAGACCTATCGCCGACATTGTCAGCCCGGTGCTGAACAATCCGGTGTATACTTTCTTCTACGCATCCGCCATGCTGGTTCTCGGTCTCCATGTAAGTCACGGTTTCTGGTCGTTATTCCAAAGCCTGGGTGTCAACCACCCCAAATACGACACATTTATACGTTTCATCAGCTGGGCAGGCTGTATTCTTATTGCCGGCACGTTTCTAGCCATCGTCCTGCTGTTACTGCTTTTTAAAGATCATCTCGGTTAACAGACTATGCAGCTTGATGCACAGATACCAGCAGGAGCGCTGGCCGATAAATGGGACAACTGTAAATTTGAAGGCAAACTGGTTAATCCGGCCAACAAACGCAAATATGAGGTCATCGTCGTCGGTACCGGCCTGGCAGGAGCCTCAGCAGCAGCAACCCTGGCTGAATTGGGGTACAATGTCAAGGCCTTCTGCATCCAGGACAGTCCTCGTCGGGCACACTCCATTGCCGCTCAGGGCGGAATCAATGCCGCCAAGAATTACCAGAATGACGGGGACTCTATCTTTCGTCTTTTCTACGACACCATCAAAGGCGGCGACTTTCGGGCCCGGGAGGCCAATGTCTACCGGCTTGCCCAGGTCTCCAATAATATTATAGATCAATGCGTGGCCCAGGGTGTTCCCTTTGCCCGCGAATATGGCGGCACCCTTGCCAACCGTTCTTTTGGCGGCGCCCAGGTGTCCAGGACATTTTACGCCCGCGGCCAGACCGGTCAGCAACTGCTCTTTGGTGCCTATTCGGCAATGATGCGCCAGGTGGCAGCAGGCAAGATTGAACTGTATTCCCGTCGAGAGATGATGGACCTGGTGGTTATCGATGGCCGGGCACGGGGCATTATCTGCCGCAACCTGCTTAACGGCAATCTCGAGCCTCACATTGATGAGTGAAAGCCTGCGCAATGACGGCCGGGTCTGGGTACCGCACGACAAACATGACACCAGGTCTCCTGTTGATATCCCCGAGGAAGAGCGAGACTACTATCTGGAGAAAAAATATCCAAGCTTCGGCAATCTGGTTCCCAGAGATGTCGCCTCCCGCAACGCAAAAGAGGTTTGTGATCTCGGCAAGGGTGTTGGTGAGACCGGTTTGGCTGTCTATCTCGATTTCCAGGAAGCGATCAAACGGGATGGTCTTGATGTGATTCTGAAAAAATACGGTAACCTTTTCCATATGTACGAAAAGATTACAGCCAGCAATCCCAGTAAAGAGCCAATGAAAATTTATCCCGCTGTCCATTATACCATGGGCGGCCTATGGGTGGATTACAACCTGATGTCCACTATTCCCGGTCTGTTTGTTCTAGGCGAGGCCAACTTTTCCGACCATGGAGCCAACAGGCTTGGCGCCTCTGCCCTCATGCAGGGGTTGGCCGACGGCTATTTTGTGCTGCCCAATACCATCGGTAACTATCTGGCCCGGGTTGGCACCTGTGACCTCAGTACCGGACACAAGCCCTATGACCTTGCTGAGAAAGCCGTACAGAGCAAGGCCGAGCAATTACTGCAGAATACCGGTTCCAGGAAAAAAGGTCTGCAGACGGTCGATCATTACCATCGGCAGCTCGGCTCTCTACTCTGGGACCATTGCGGGATGGCCCGAAACAAAAAGGGCCTTGAATACGCCCTTGGCAAAATCCCGGAAATTCGCCAGGAGTTCAAGGAGAATGTATTGGTTCCGGGCACCGGCAAGCAACTTAACCAATCCCTTGAACGGGCCGGCCGGGTGGCTGATTTTCTTGAATTTGGCGAAATCATGGTCCGTGACGCCCTGGCCCGGGAAGAGTCTTGCGGCTGTCATCTGCGCGAAGAGAGCCAGACTGAAGAGCATGAGGCCAAACGTGACGACAAAAACTACACTCATGTTGCAGTCTGGGAATACGATGGCGACGGGGAAGAGCCTGTATTGCATAAGGAAGAGCTTACATTTGAAAATGTCACACCTTCCCAGCGCAGTTATAAATAACCAGTGGGTACAGGCTATAACATGAAGCGAACCAACAAATCAAGGGCATGAAAACAATCTTTCCCGAAACCATACAAAGCCTGCCTGAAGCGGACATTCCCATTGAGGGTGTTCAGGCCTTTCTCTCCCAGGCGGCCAAGCACCAGATCATTTTCATGCAGTTTGCAAAAGATGTTAATCTCCCTGAACATGCCCACAATGCCCAAGTCGGCTTTGTGCTGGCTGGAAGAATTGAGCTGGTCATTAACGGAAAGCCCTGTTCTTATGGTAAAGGAGAGGTGTACCATATTCCAAAAGACGTGCCCCATTCAGGAAAAATATTTGCAGGCTACGCCGATATTACCTTTTTTGATGAACCAAACCGATATGCCGTCAAATAGTATAATTTTCAGCACCTTGAGAACAGGCGGCACCTGGAACTCGAAACCCATCATCTGACCATGGCAAAAACGATTACACTGACGGTAAAGATATGGCGCCAGGCCAATGCTGACAGCCCTGGAGCCTTTGAGCAACATATCCTGGACACCATCAGTACTGACATGTCCTTTCTGGAGATGCTGGATGTCCTCAATGAGAAAATCACTCTTTCAGGGCAAGAACCGGTTGCCTTTGACCACGACTGCAGAGAAGGCATTTGCGGGATGTGTGGAGCCGTCGTTGACGGCACTGCGCATGGCCCGGAGCGGGAAACCTCCCTATGTCAACTGCATATGCGCCATTTTAGCGATGGCCAGACTGTCACCATAGAACCATTTCGTGCCAAGGGGTTTCCCTTACTCAAGGACCTGACTGTTGATCGCTCTGCCTTTGACCACATCATTGCAGCCGGTGGCTATATCTCGGTCAATACCGGCTCGACTCCGGACGGCAACGCCCTTCCGATTGCCCAGCATCTGGCCGAGCAGGCTATGGATGCTGCCGCCTGCATTGGCTGCGGCGCCTGTGTTGCCGCCTGTCCAAATGCCGCAGCCATGCTTTTTGTCAGCGCCAAAATCTCCCAACTGGCACTTCTACCACAGGGAGGGCCTGAACGTATAAAAAGAGCCCTGTCCATGGTGACGGCAATGGACAAGGCGGGATTTGGCAACTGCGGCAATGAACGTGAATGCGAGAACGTCTGCCCCAAGGCAATTTCGATCCGCAATATTGCCAGGCTCAACCGGGAATACCTGCGGGCAGCCTTGACTGCTGACTGAGCCAAGAATACAAAATAGAGCTCACAGCTCTTCCCGCTGCCGCCCATATAAGGCCAGTTAGCTCCAGCTCCCCTGGGCGGTTGAAGAAAGAAGATGAACAATCAGCAGGGCAGCTCACCATCTACGTTTCAACAACCCCTGTGCCATTACAGGTAGGGCATGGTTGTTCAGGAGAACATTGACATTCATTCCAGTCATCACCGTCTTGGGTTCCCCGCCACTCACTGTTACACTCACAGGTCCCGCCAATCACTTTATCACCGCTGCATAAAGGACATTCTTTCGTTGTTTTTTTCTCGGTCATTGTACACCTCCAATAAAAATATACGGCCTCATGTAAAAAGTTGTCAGCGCCTTGCTGCACAAAAAAACCTGCGCGACGAACTTCCTTCCCACCTATTCAAACAGATAACAAGGGAACGCATAATGTCAAGAAAGATTAAATCTTACTGATATCGTTATTTATTATGTAAACTGCAGGCACTTTGCACAAGAGCATTTCCAACATATCCATATGGTGAAGCATTTCGCCTTTTTTCATCCTCCGGCAGGGCTTTGTTTGTCGCCTCGAATATCCTCTTTAAAAAGAGAGATCCCGCGCTCCATGGCACAGAAATCCCCACACATGGTACAGGTCTTATTATTTTCAGGTACACGTCCCTGTCTGATTTTCTTTGCCTGATCCGGGAACATGAGCAGTTCCATCTGTGCATCCCAATTGGTGTCCCGACGGGCAATGGCCACCCGCTTTTCCAGATCACGTCGGGACGGGTCTCGGGCTATATCACCAATGCGGGCAGCAAGTCTGGTTGCGCGAACGCCTTCACGCACATCGTCAGCATTTGGCAGGGCCAGGTGTTCCGCCGGGGTAATATAACAGATCAGATCAGCCCCGTGTCGTGCTGAATTGGCTGCACCGATTGCAGCCGTAATATGATCATAACCGGCACCGGAATCCATGGGTAAAGGTCCGAGAACATAATACGGCGCATTGCCGCTCATCCGTTTTTCGAGCATGATGTTACCTTCAATCTCATCAAGCGGAACATGACCAGGTCCTTCCACCATCATCTGGCAGCCCATCTCCCGGCCAAGTTCAGCCAGCTCACAGTTAATGATCATTTCAGCCATCTGGGCGCGATCATGGGAATCATGGATAGCCCCCGCCCTGATACCGTTGCCCAGAGAAAGGACAGCATCATATTTTTTCATCAAGGCGCAGACCCGATCAAACTGCTCATAAAGCGGATTTTCGCAGTTATTATATTCCATCCAGGAAACCATAAAGGTCCCGCCCTTGGAAACCAAGCCACCATAACGGTACCCCTGCTTACGGAGCCGCTCGATGGAAAAGCGGTTGATGCCGCAATGGATAGCCATGAACGAAATTCCATCCTCAAGCTGTCGCTCGATAAGCTCAAAAAGATATTCAGGATCGAGCTTATTGGGGTTGTGATATTTTTTGGTGGCCTCTGAAAATGCCTGGTATAGAGGGACATTGCCTACCGGTAGTCCAGTGGCCCCGATCACTTCCCGCCGGATCAGGTCAAGATCACCGCCGGTGGAAAGCTCCATCAGGGTATCTGCCTTTTCCTCTTCCGCAACCCGGGCCTTTGCTTTCTCAAGCTCAATATCCTTGATATCGGAAGAGGTTCCGATGGAGGCATTTACCTTTGTCCGCAGGCCGGTTCCAATGCCGACCACCCGCTGATTCGGCCTGCTCGGATGAGCGGGAATAACGATCTCGCCCCTGCCAACCATGGTGCTGATCCATTGCGGTTCTCTGCCCTCATCGGCAGCCACCTGATGCATTTGCGGTGTAATGACTCCCTCGCGGGCAAGTTCCAACTGTGTTTTCAATGCTTTCATATCATTCTCCTTCCCTGTCCCGGCCGGCAAAAAAAAATCCGCATCACGACAGAGTCATGACACGGATAGAGTGGACAGGTATCCTTATGTTTTCAAATCCGGCAGGTCTTCTGACTTACGGATCAATTCACTGGCTGCGTCTTCCCATTCCTTTGTTGAACAGTGACATCATGCAACCATAATCCCCGCATACAGCGCCGGCCCTTAAGCGTTACGGATTCGCACCGTATTCCCTATTCTCCATGGATCACCATGACCCACGACACCAGATTGATTATGTGCGACCTTTTATGCCAGAATACCTTCGTAATTGCAACCGACATTTCTCTTACCCTGCAATACTATACCTGAGACAACCTTTGAACAATCCCCTCAAATCACTGGGGGACAATGCTTATCACGTATCAC
>CALZIH010000247.1 GCA_945787305.1 uncultured Desulfobulbaceae bacterium
TTCCCCGTCGTTTGATGTTCGTTCCTCCAGTTGTACTAATCTCAGGCTATTCTATAGCCATTGCCTCTGCACACTCCTTGTTCACCATCTCGGCGAAGGCCTGCGGTGTCATGGGTGGCAGATTCTCTCCATTTTTTTTGCGGACGGTCACAAGTCCATCTGCTTTTTCACGATCGCCGATGATAAGCCTGTATGGAACTTTCATCAGCTGCGCTTCACGGATTTTGTAATTGAGCTTTTCATTTCGCAAGTCTTTTTCAATCCGGACCCCGGCCTTTCTCAGTTCCGAGTATACACCCAGACAATAATCGGCCTGATCATCGGTAATATTGAGAATCCTCGCTTGCTCCGGTGCCAACCACAAGGGAAAGCTGCCGGCATAATGTTCTATGAGCACCCCGATAAATCGTTCCAGTGAGCCCATCAACGCCCGATGAATCATGATCGGCTGGTGCTTGCCTCCATCCTCGCCGGTATAGCTCATCTCAAATCGCTCGGGCAGGTTAAAGTCGACCTGAATAGTCGAACATTGCCAGGAGCGTCCAAGCTGATCCTTTATTTTGATATCAATCTTTGGACCGTAAAAGACACCTTCACCCGGATCGACCTCATATGCCAGGCCTTTCTTTTCCATGGCCTGTTTCAAGGCGAGGGTTGACAACTCCCAGTGCTCATCGGAACCGACATATTTATCCGGCCTGGTTGACAGGTACACATCATAGCTGTCAAAGCCAAAGGTCTTGAGGATGCGTAGATTCAGATCAATAATATTGAAGATTTCTTCTTCCAGCTGGTCCGGACGGCAGAAGATATGGGCGTCATCCTGGGTAAACCCTCGGACCCTCATCAACCCATGCAACGCTCCCGTTCGCTCATAACGATAGACAGTGCCGAGTTCGCACCAGCGGATGGGGAATTCGCGATAACTATGGGGAGAGCTGTTATAGACACCGATATGGAATGGGCAGTTCATGGGTTTGAGCTGATACTCAACCTCATCGATTGCCATGGGCGAATACATGTTTTCGCCATAAAAATCAAGGTGACCAGAGGTCTTCCACAGGTCCTGCCGGGCAATATGCGGTGTATACAGTAGCTGGTAATCGTGACGATAATGTTCTTCTTTCCAGTAATCTTCAAGCAGCTTGCGCAACATGGAGCCCTTGGGCTGCCAGAGAATAAGACCCGGACCGATCTCATCGGCGATGGTGAACAGGCCGAGCTCTTTACCGAGTTTTCGATGGTCCCGCTTTTTGGCTTCTTCGAGTTGATGAAGATATTTCTTCAATTCTTTTTTGTCGACGAAGGCCGTGCCGTACAAACGGGTCAACATCTCCCGCTTTTCATCGCCGCGCCAATAGGAACCGGCAACCCGGAGCAACTTATATACCTTAATCCATGAGGTGTCTGGAATATGCGGCCCACGGCACAGGTCTATGAATTCACCCTGCCGGTAGAGACTGACGGTGTCAGCATCCATTTCCTCAAGCAGCTCAACCTTGTATTTTTCCCCTTTACCTGCAAACAAGGCAATGGCTTCTGTCTTTGCCATTTCGAGCCGTTCAACAGGCTGACGACGCTTGACGATTTCAGCCATTTTCGCTTCGATGGCCTGGAAATCATCGGGGGTAAAGGCTGTCTCCCGATCAAAATCGTAATAATACCCGTCTTCAATAGCGGGACCGATGGCAACCTTAACCTCTTCACCGAACAGCTCCTTAACGGCATGGGCCATGGTATGCGCGGTTGAATGACGAAGAATATCCAGTCCCTGCTCACTGTTGATCACGATGGGCTTAACAACCCCATCTTCTTGCAACGTGGTGGAAAGGTCAACAGGTGTACCATTGTAGAGCACAGCTATGGCCTGCTTGCGCTGCTTGTTGGAGACAAGCTCGCGCAGAATTTCGGCAACGGTTGTCCCGCCGGCAAATGTGGCTTTGTCCCCATCCTGGATGGAAACAGTAATTTCTTTCATAGCCTGCTCATAAAAAGGAAAGGCTGATGGGCAAGCCGCATTTTACTGCGCTGCACCATAGCCTCTCAAAAAAACTGGTAGGCACGGGCGGTTTCGAACCGCCGACTTCTACCATGTCAAGGTAGCGCTCTCCCACTGAGCTACGCGCCTACAAACGTAGTGTTGTATGTTATGTATACCGGCCAGGGGTAGCCGGTAATAAACTCTGACGAATTACCAAAAATACTAAACAGTGTCAAGAAAATATCGTCTCTAAAGGGGGTAAACTTCACCTCTTCATCGGTTGCCTGCTGTTGATTGCATGGGCAAGGGTATGCTCATCAGCATATTTAATGTCCATTCCCATGGGTATACCGCAGGCCAATCGAGTGACCCGAACAGGATATTTCTCCAGCTGATCGATAAGATAGGAAGCCGTAGCCTCTCCAGGCACGGTGGAACTTGTTGCCAGCAAAATCTCCTCCACACCGCCTTGAGTAATCCTGTTATAGAGCTCCCTGATTTTCAGTTCTTCAGGCCCGATACCGTCAATGGGAGACAGCACGCCATGAAGAATATGATACACACCCTTAAAACTCGCTGTTCTTTCAATAACCATCATGTCGCCCGGTTCCTCGACCACACAGATCAAACGGGTATTGCGCCTGCCATCTCCGCAGATAGGACACGGGTCGGTCTCTGAAAAGGCAAAACACCCGGAACACAGACGAATGGAGGTATGGAGAGTAGCCAGAACTTCTGCAAGAGCTTGCGTTTCGGATGCTGGTCTGCGCAAAATGTACAAAGCAAGCCTTGTTGCCGTTTTCGAACCAATCCCCGGAAGCCGGGTCAATTCGGTAATCAGACGTTCAAGGGCGGGGGGAACAGCTTGCATTACAGTTAAAACAGTCCTGGGATATTGAGCCCACCGGTCAACTTACCCATCTCTTCTTTACTGAGCTCTTTAGCCTTGCGCAGGCCGTCGTTGACCGCAGCCATCACAAGATCCTGCAACATCTGAGCTTCATCAGGGTTGACAACTTCTTTTTCAATGGAGAGGCCTACCAACTCACTGTTGCCGTTGACTGTCGCGGTAACCATGCCGCCACCAGCAGAGCCGGTTACCACTTTGTCGGCCAACTCAGCCTGTATAGTTCCGAGTTTCTGCTGGAACTGCTGGGCCTGTTTCATCAAATCGCCCACATTCATACGATCTACTCCTATATAAAATAATTAAAAATACATAACAAATTGTGATTACCATCAAAGCTCAGCTATTAAGTAGCAATGCCAGTGCAGCCTTCGGATACCGTGGTGAAAAAACCGTCCTAATCACACACTGATTTCCTGCCGCCTTCACTGCTCTGTTGTCTTTTCTTTGTTAGTACCCGGCTCCAGCGGAGTGCGAAAACGAGGCCCGACCCGAATATCTCCCACTTGACCGTTAAAAACCTCAAGAGCCGTTAAGACCAGGGGATCGCGTGCCAGAGCCTTTCGAGCCTCGCGCGGACTATTGGTTCCGGCGGGATCCACCTCACAGCTTCCCGAATCAGGTACCCGAAAAGCAACGGTAAATGCCTGTTGAAAAAAATCAAGGGCAAACTCGGTTAACGGTCTGATATGCTCACGATTTTTCAGAAGACTGCAGTCAATAGAGTCGTCATAGCGAATAACCAGCTGTTCCCCTTCACGGGTAACCGATGAGGCCCTTTGCAGGGCTGCGGCCATCCAGGGTTTACGATCACGTACATACTCAATAAATTCCGGCCAATGTCGTCTGACGCTGCGTTGCTGGGAAACCAACTCCGGTTCTTTGCTGGCGGGATTCTCGTCCTGCCCGTTTGCTTCCTGCTCAGAACCTGTCGTATTGTTCTGAGACGATATACCTGCAGGTTGCGAACTCTCTTCAGTTTTGGGGGGCGGCAACTGCTCTTCGGAGCGATTTTTATTTACTATGGCAGGCTGAACCGGATCCGGCTGCTGAGGTACCGGGTCAGGTTGCTGCGGGACCGGCTCCGGTTGCTGGCGAACTGCGACCTCCTGCGGACGGGCAACTGGCGAAATTGTTTTTTCCGCAGCTCGTGAGGGAGCCACCACAAGATCATCCAAAGGAATCCCGGCAAGCACGTTATCCAGACGGTCCAGCAATTCGGTCACCGGTTGAATATCACCGACTTGAACGGCCTGTATAAAGGCCATCTCGATGGCCAAACGTGGTTGAGAGGAGTAATTTGCCTTCTCCAGCCCCTCAAGCAGGATTTTGAACATGGCGGTCACGGTCTGCAGCGAATAACGAGCGGCAATATCAGCAAGTCGAGTTCGATCTTCCTCAGGCAGATCGAGAACAGTTTCAGGGTGTTTACTTACACTACAAAGTATCAGGGCCCGAAACCACGAAAGCAGCTCATTGCTGAAACGCTTGACATTCATGCCGTAGGCATAGACCTGAACCAGCGACTCCAATGCGCGGTCGATTTCTCCGGCCAGCAGGGCCTCGGAAAGATCGGCAATGACCTGGTGACTGACAAGCCCTAAAACCTCTGACACCTCTTCGGCCTTAACCTCCTTGCCGCAATAAGAAAAAACCTGGTCAAGCAGACTTAGACCATCGCGGACACTGCCAGCCGCTTCACGAACACTGAGATGAATGGCGGCCGGCTCAATGGATACAACTTCCCCTTCAGCCAGTCGGGTAAAATGAGCGGCCAGGTCACCATGCCCTACCCTCTGCAGCTCATAACGTTGGCAACGGGACAGGATCGTCACCGGCACCTTGTGCAGCTCGGTGGTGGCAAAAATAACATAGACATGTTCGGGAGGCTCTTCCAGCGTCTTTAGGAGCGCGTTAAAGGCCTCGGTGGTCAGCATGTGCACCTCATCAATGATGA
>CALZIH010000248.1 GCA_945787305.1 uncultured Desulfobulbaceae bacterium
TACTGGTCCGAAAAAAGTCCACCAGTTGCTCAACCTGCGGGCAGTTACTGACTTCTGCCATTGTTTTGTCCAAGGCGTCCTTGGTTAGCAGATCAGGGGTACGAAAAATAATTTTAAAGGCCTGATCCAGCTTGAAGATCGCCTCCTTATCAAAACCGTTGCGGCGAAGACCTATCTTGTTGATACCGGTGATACGCATCCGGTTTCTTGTCCCGGTCAGGATGACAAACGGCGGTACATCCAGACTGATTCCCGACATACCCCCAACATAGGTATAGTCGCCAACTCGACAGTATTGATGAACTGCAACCAAACCTCCGAGATTGACATGGTTACCGATCTCCACATGTCCGGCAAGGGTTGCAACATTGGCCATGATGACGTGATCGCCGATCCGACAGTCATGAGCGATATGACTGTATGCCATAATCATATTGGCATCGCCGATAACTGTTTTTCCGTTGCCATCGGCGGTTCCGCGATGAATGGAAACATACTCTCGAATCTGGTTGCCATCTCCGATAATCAACTCGGTCGGTTCCCCCCGGTAATGAATATCCTGCGGAGGAGCACCAATGCAGGCAAAAGCGCCGATGCTGTTTCCTTTACCGATGGTGGTATGGCCGGAGACAACGGTATGGGCTCCGATGGTTGTTTCGGCTCCAATGGTTACAGGGCCATCAATAACAGCATAGGGTTCAAGGGTTGCGGTCGAATCAACTTTTGCCTGGGGATCAACAACGGCAGTGGAATGAATGGTCATATGGTATTATCCTTCAGTGGGAAATCAACATTCCGGCACAGGGGGTAGAAGAGTACAAAGCGGACGAGACTCATGCAAAGGTAGCCATGAGTTCGGCCTCTGTGACCAATTCATCATTGACATAGGCCTTACCCGACATCTTGGTTAACTTGACCTTTTGTCTGATCATTTCGAGTTTAAATATCAGTTGATCACCGGGACGAACAACCTTACGGAAACGAACCTTGTCAAGACCGGCAAAATAGACTAATTTTTCTCCGATCATTTCCGGGGCTGACAGGTAGGCCAACAGGCCACCAACCTGGGCCATACCTTCTAAAATCAAAACACCGGGCATAACCGGCTCTCCGGGGAAGTGGCCTTGAAAAAACGGTTCTCCCATGGAGACATTCTTCAAGCCGGTGATGTTCTTTCCCTTATCAAAATCAAGTATCCGGTCAACCAGGATAAAAGGATACCTATGGGGCAGCAATTCAAGTATGCCCTGGATATCAATTGGCGCTTCGTAGCTTTTTATGTCAGTCATTTTCCTTTTTCCTTTCTTCTTGCTCCTGCGGTCGTGGCTTCAAACTATTAATCTCTCGGCGCAGTCGACGAACTTCTTTGAGCATCTCCGGCAGACGGCTGTACGCAGCAGCGGCCCTTCCCCAGGTTTTGACGTCGATTGCCGGAACCCCACCGACGACGGCACCTGCCGGTTGATTATTATGTACTCCGCCCATGGCGGCAACCATAACACCGTCACCAATATGGAGGTGACCGGATATTCCGGCACGGGCTCCAAGAACCACATTTCTGCCAAGCGTTGTACTTCCGGCCACTCCGGCCTGGGACACGAGAATAGCATTCTCGCCGACCTCTACATTATGGCCGATCATAACCTGGTTATCCAAACGAGCGCCAGCCTTGACCCGAGTCGTCCCAAAGGCAGCTCGATCCACACAGGAATTCGCCCCTATCTGGACATCGTCATCCAGACGAACCGTACCCACCTGGGGCTTGCTGACGTGGCAACCAGTGGATCGGTCGGTGGCAAAACCAAAGCCGTCACTCCCTATCACGGCCCCGTGGTGAAGAACCACTCGTCGACCGAGGCTGCAGCCGTTGGCAACAACAGCATTGGCATGGAGTACGCAATCCTCACCGATCTCAACACCATCACCGATAACCACTCCCGGGTGCAGAGTTACCCGTTCGCCGATCCGAACGCGATTGCCTATGCAGACCAGAGGACCGATGGAGACCTGCTCTGCTATTTCGCAATCTTCCCCGACGACCGCGCGCTTATGGATACCGGTCGCGATAAATGGACTGGCCACCAAGTGACTATGAATGATCGCTGCGGCAAGATCCGGATCTTCAGCGACAATGTGCGGCAGGGCCAGCTCATCAATCCCGGGGGGGACGATACAGGCGCCGGCATTGGATTCAACCAGTTGTCCTACCAGTTTTTTATTGGTGATAAAGGTCAGGTCTTCCGGACCGGCAAGATCAATACTGTTAAAGCCGGTTATCAGAGTTTGACCGTCACCAACAACCTCACCAGCGACCAACCGGGCCAGTTCCTGCAAGGTATAAGATTGAGCCAAAATGCGTTCCCCCCTTCTGTATCTTTATTGCCGCAACACAACTTCTAGCAAATAATCATCCCCTTAATCAATAAAGAGCTAACCAACTAATATTTTATATATTAATACGAAACCGGTTGGAGCGGGCGAAACAGGAAGGCAGAAGCTCGCAATAGATTTTGCATCGATAAAAGCCCTTTCGACGGACGGGTCGACCATAGCGTATTTTACTTTACTCGTAAAGAAAAACAGCACGGCAACGTTGCTGAAATTCCCGGAGGTCATCCTGCCAGGAACGTTCCAGCTCATCAATATTCACGCCCTGCTTCAGAGCCTTTCGCACGGCCCGATCACCGAGAATCAAGTCCATGGGTAACCGTTCGAATTCATACTCATATGGTGGATCTGTATAGGTAAACGATTCCGGATACAATACCAATAAAGCCTGCAAGAGCACCAAGCTGGTACGATAGGGCCTGAAAGATGCTGAACCTGTCACATGCAGCTGAAACCCTTGACATTGCTCACCTGCCCACTTGCCCGAGGTTGGCTCATAAACCAGGGGACGAAGGAGACAACCGGGCATCTCCGTTTGCGCAATGGTATCCAAAACCTCATGTACATCAATAAACGGTGCCCCGACAAGTTCAAAGGGAAGGGTCGTGCCACGGCCCTCAGAAACATTTGTTCCCTCCCACACTACCTGACCGGGATACACAAGCGCGGTCTGAAAGGTGGGCATGTTGGGTGAGGGAAAAAGCCAGGGTGCCCCGGTCTGTGGAAATGTCATCTCACGCTGCCACCCCTGGACAGGAACAACTTCCAGGTCGGCACCGATGCCCATTTCTGTGTTGCAGAGTAGCGCAACCTCTCCAACAGTCAATCCATGACGCATGGGAATAGGCCAGAGTCCAACAAAAGATGCGCAATCCTCTTTGAGCAGATTTCCCTCAACACTGCCACCGATGGGATTGGGCCGATCAAGTATCATTACCGCGGTCCCTGTTTCGGCTGCAGTCTGCAGACAGTAGACAACGGTCCAGATAAAGGTGTACACACGGGTTCCGACATCGATAAGATCAATCAACAGCACATCAATGTCGGCAAACATGGAAGGATACGGTTTTCTGGTTTCCCCGTATAGAGAATATACCGGCAATCCGCTTACCGGATCAATACTGTGATCCGATTCGATCATATTATCCTGCTTGGCACTGAAAAAGCCGTGCTGAGGCGAAAACAGACAATGCAGTTGCCCGGGAAAATGCTGGATAACCAGATCTCGACAATGACGAAAACGATGATCTGTGGATGCCTGGTTACAGAGCAACCCTAACCGCTTCCCTTTTAGTGATCTGGGGGGCGCAGTGAGACACTGTTCAAGGCCGATCCGAATCTGAGCCATCGATGGTTCCCCCGGTTTTCCTATTCTACGGTAACGCTTTTAGCAAGATTACGTGGTTGATCCACGTCACAGCCGCGACGATTGGCAATCTCATAGGAGAGCAACTGAGCGGGAATTGTATACAACAGCGGATTCAACTCCTCATGGACCTCCGGTAGATAGAGGACATCATCAGTGAGGGTGGAGAGGTGCTCATCCCCCTGGGTGCCGATCAACAGCAATCGTCCCTGACGGGCTTTGATCTCTTCCACATTGGAAACCGTTTTCTGGTAAACCGAATCTTTGGGAACCAGGGCCAAGACCGGCATATCCTTGTCAATAAGCGCTATGGGGCCATGCTTGAGTTCACCGGCAGCATATCCCTCCGCGTGGATATAAGAAATCTCCTTCAACTTGAGCGCCCCTTCCAGAGCAATGGGAAAATTCAAACCACGGCCGACAAAGAGAAAATCCCGGGCATCGTAATACTCTTCTATCAGGACCCGAATACTTTCCTGCAAAGTCGGTAACTCATCTTCAATGACTGCGGTTGCGTGAAGAAGCGCGTTTCCCAGCACTTTGAGTTGACTTTTATCCAACGTCTTTCGTTCTTGGCCGAGATACAGCGTAAACAGAAACAGCGCCGAGAGCTGGCAGGTAAAGGCCTTGGTTGAGGCCACTCCGATCTCGGGCCCGGCATGGGTATAAATGACACCGTCCGCCTCTCTGGTCATGGTGGAGCCAACTACATTACAGATGGTAATAACCTTGGAACCCAACTCAGCTGCCAGGCGAATACCCGCCAGGGTATCAGCCGTTTCCCCGGATTGGGAAATGGCAATGGTCAGAACCCGCTCCGAGAGCAACAACTTGCGATACCGAAATTCCGAGGCGATATCCACCTCCACCGGGATGCCCACCCACTTTTCAATCCAGTACTTGGCAACCATTGCCGCATGCCAAGAGGTACCGCAGGCAACCAGGGCAATACGGTCAATATTGTCCAGGGCCTCGCTATCAAGCCCGATTTCCGGCAAGTCGATTGCACCTGTATCCGGAACAATACGACCGCTGATGGTATTGAGAATTGCCTGGGGCTGTTCAAAAATCTCCTTAAGCATGAAAT
>CALZIH010000249.1 GCA_945787305.1 uncultured Desulfobulbaceae bacterium
GGGCCTTTTTCCCCTCCATTGACAATAAGCGTGTTGCCGACCCGTTCATATTCTGTCAGGTAATCATGGGAATGGCCACCGAATATAATATCAATACCCTCGACCTCTGCCGCCAGTTTCCTGTCCTGGTTAGCACCGATATGGGTTACCGCTACAACCAGGTCTGCTCCTTGTTGATTGAGCAATGTGACCATACGTCGAGCAATAGTCAGGTTATCAGCCTGCAATTTGACCTTGCCGCCGCTGGTCACATAGGGAAAGGTCTCGGTCATTAACGAAAAGAATCCCACCCGAACTGTACCGTACTCTCTTATCAGGTAGGTCTGGCAGCCATTTTCAAGAGCGGTTCCGGAGATAACGAGATCGGAGCACAGGGTTGTAAAATCGGTTTGCTCCAGGGCCTCCCCCAGGACCCCCGGACCACGGTCAAATTCATGGTTTCCCAGGCCAAGAATTTCATAGCCGGCCTTGCCCATAAGTGTAAAAATAGCTTTACCGTCAAAAAAGTGAAAATAGCGGCCCATCAGGTCATCACCAGATGAAAGAACGATGACCGGGGCGTTTGCTGACTGTTTAACCCTGGCTATGGCTGTAGCTATCCGGGCAATCCCACCCAGAACTGGAGTTGCAGTATCGGTGTTGTCAAGGTTGACCTTCCGCTCAACTGCATCCAACCGACCCTGCAGATCGGCGGTTCCCATAAAGATAAGACGCCGGCTCTCATATTCACCGGCATACACGCATGGAAAAGCAAGAAGTACAAAAAGCAGTGCGACAGGGAGGTTATATTTGTTTGAATGCATCATCAATGCTCGGACTGATAGAGAAAATGTCTGTGCCACATCCTAAGGAGCGAATTCGTTCTCCAATCCGGAGGGCAGAATACCTTTTCCCTTATGTATACAGAGTGAGCAATGAATTCAACAGGTATCTGTGATGAAAAAAAACACCTGCCCTGAGAGGAAAAAGTAAATCCCCCGTCGACCAGGACAGCTGAGCATGTAGGACAATCTCTTACCGGGATGTGTCGATTTCGTTTAATCCGTCAAATATCATAATCCGTACAATGACTGCAAAACTCAATCTCCCCCATGCGCCCTTGCTGGTTCAGTTCCAGTATTCTCCGCCGCTCTGTACCATTCCAGATGTCATACAATGACTGTTCATTAATATTTCCCAGGTACAACTCACCATTATAGGCGGCATCGCATAGGGTGACATGGCCATTTGAACAGATGAAACAATCATTTCGGGAAACCCGCAGACACGAGTTCAAGGGGTTACGTTTACGCTGATCTAAGCCAAAAGCATTTCCGGCAATATTCACGTACTCCAGCATATTCACACTGACGACATCCGCCCGTTTGAAATGAGCGGCGATGAACGCATCAACCTCGTGCCTAGTCGTTTCCTGCTCTATCATCTGGCAGTGCAAAAACGGTTTACGTGGAAGGTCTTTCGTTCCCTTCAGGGCATACCACGTTTCAAGGTTCCCCATGACCGTAGCAAAATTACCCTGCGGGGCTACACTGTTATAGGTTTTTTCGGTTACTGCATGCATGGAGAAATTCAAAAAATCAATGCCCGAGGCAAGTACTGCCCGAGCCACATCTTCAGTAAATAACTGGCCGTTCGTACTCATCCAGACAACACCCAGGTTTTGTTTTTTTGCAACATGGGCAAGGTTCTCATGGAATTCAGGATGCAATAACGATTCACCCAAATGGTACAACCATAACCCCTCAACACCATAGGTATCGATTTCATCAAGGATTTTACGATACAGCGCTCCCGGCATGTCCATTCTCGGTCGTTGCAAATTCTGCTGTGGACACATTCGGCAGCGGAAATTACACCTGCTGGTCATTTCAAAAAGAATACGCCGCGGAAAGGAATCTCTGTTGATATACCCTGAATCTGCAACCACTCTTTGCACGGGAACAACGGCCATGCCCTGCCCGGCAAGGTTGTTCGCGTAGACAATATTTTCATCCTCCTCTAGGAGGTCCAGGTCCTGAGAGAATCTCACCGGCGGCATGGTCCTTAAGTCGGAAAATGGAGGCACCTTGGGATTGTGAACCTTTAGATATCGCGATAAATCGGTAAACTCCATGCCTTGTCTCCTTATCCGGAATACTGAACTCAGCAAGCGAAGAAACTTCTCCTTTGCTGCACTATCTTCCCGGACCGCACAGATATTTTCAACAAATCCGGCACTATCTTTAACCAGATTCAGTGGGGTTCTGAGTGGGGCTCTGCCAACGACAGAAAAACGGTTTTCCATTAAGCGCCTGGCAATTGCGTCGGCATCCATTTTTTCACTCTGCTCTTCCTGTTCAACGGAAATATTTCGAATGCCTTCCATGTGCTCCATGAGCGCGACCACATCGGCGTGGGAAACGATAAAGTCAAAATAGGAGGAAAGACATTGCGAATCAACGGAACAGAGAACGCCCGAGGACCAAAACAATGTGCGACCGACAGGGGCCACTTTATTCATTTGCCAGTTGCTCAACACCGCAATTTCACCATTTTCCAGGGTAATGGTTTCTCTTTCCCGCAGTACCCTGTAGTCTATGGTTGTCTCAGGAAAAATGCCAGAGATAAATTGATGGCAGATGTAGGATTGAGGTGTGGTATCCAATAGATACATGTTCAGGTGGGGGTGGAGCTTTTTAAGGACTTCGGCCTGCAACCCTAACCCGGGGCCTATTTCGACAACATTGTCAATCTGATCAAAATCGATAAACTGTGAAAAATGGGCGTAGATGTAATAATAGCGCAACCACTCGTAGGTATAGACCTTGCCGTTGACCACAAAGGGATGAAACGGGTTCCCCAGACAACTGTCTTCTCCGTCGGATGGGAGCCGGGCAAGATTCCCCAGACCGAAATAGGATGCACTCTGGAAGGCAAGGAGCTCGAGATCGCATACAGATAGACCGAAGGGCAGTATCGCAAGATCAGGATTTTGCCCGGCAATTTTTATGAAAAAGTGTAGGGCATCCTTTTGCTCGTCACTCAAGTTTGAAACGGATCCGACCGTCTTCATGGCGCTTCTTGCATAACAGGGATCAACAGGCACAAAACCGATGAACTCACCCTCATTCTGGCGGCGCAAATCGTGCAGCCCTTTATCTTTCAAGTGCTCTACAACGCTTTGTTTTTGTAATTTCCAGAAATCGGTCTGCAAATAGATAGCCGAAGCATTTTCCTGATCCGCCAACATCAAATCCAGTAATTCCAAATCATCCTGAATCTGCAATGGTTGTACCTGCTCACCTGCTGTTAAATCTACCATAATGTGTATGTCCCGATGGATAACGAAAATGTTCTATAGAATTCGCTCTATTTTTTCGAGAAGAATAAAAATCCATTTACATCGATAACACTTGATTACCGGCCTAAAAACACTCTATCATAGATTGTTGATGTAGTTAAAATAAAATCGGAAATGCGTCCGCGTCGAAGGACGGCGAGGTAAAAAGACAGTGCCAGATAAAAACGAATTCTCCCCCATTGCACTCAAAGAACGTTATGATCGCGGTGAAAATATCACGGCCTTTCTCCGTGAGCAGGAAGGGACCTCTATAAATTCGGAAAAGATCGTTGAAATAGCCTATGACCTTCAAGCCGGAAGCTTTGAAAACGACATAGCCGATCCGGAAATCGGGGAACGCTACAATCAATATGCAAGGACTGTTGCAGAAACCATAAATTCCTTTCCCGACACATCGACCATCATGGAAGCCGGGATAGGTGAAGGGACGACATTGACCAGAGTTCTAAAACATGTACGGCAACCGCATCTCGCCAGTTACGGCTTTGACATCAGCTGGTCACGTCTGGCCTTGGCCCGAAAAAACCTCGCCAGAGAACAAACCAATGTATGCGTAGGCAGTCTCTTCCACATTCCTTACGCTGACTCATCAATTGATGTTGTATATACCTCCCACTCCATCGAGCCAAATGGCGGCAACGAACGCCCTATACTCGAAGAATTGTACAGGATTACCCGACAGTACCTCGTTTTACTTGAACCCGCCTACGAGTTTGCGGGCAGCAAAGAAAAGCAGCGAATGGAAAACCACGGATACTGTAAAAACATTGCCGGTATTTCACGGCAATTAGGGTATGAAATACTTGAGCATAAGCTGATGCCCCATGCAACAAATCCGCTGAACCCCACAGCAATGACTATTATCCGAAAGCCTGTCACAACCGGAAAACCAACCCATGTTCTTGCCTGCCCTGTCTACAAGACACCAATCCAGGAAATCGGAAGAATGTTATACAGCCCGGAAGCGCTCACGGTCTATCCTGTGATTGGTGGCATCCCTTGTTTACGGATTGAGCAGGGGATTGTTGCATCAAAATTCCCGGAACTGTGTGGATCGGCTCCCGCTTGAGGCAGGAAAGATACTTCCGGCTACACCTTTACCAATGCCTCGGAGAGCGTTTTCACCACCTGATCTTGCTGTTCATGGCTCAGGTCGGGATATAAAGGGAGGCTCAACGCTGTCCGGTAATGCTGTATGGCCATGGGAAAATCTTTCGCTTGAAATCCCATTTCGCGGTAAAGTGGTTGTATATGGATAGGCATATAATGGAGTTGCACCAGAATACCCCTATTGTGAAGGTACTAGACCAGAGCTTTCTGGATTTTTTGCGATTCGTCCAACCGCACCTGTATGTCATAAAGATGCATACCTGAGTATCCGTCCGGATTGCTCTTGTGC
>CALZIH010000250.1 GCA_945787305.1 uncultured Desulfobulbaceae bacterium
ATTGTTGCTCTTGGTATTCAAAAAGTATTAGCAGGAGAGTTGCTGGAATTTGTAACCCAATACCCCTGCCATTCTCCAACCAGGCGCAGATGGTTTAACCTGCGAATATTACCCTATCGCTCAAAAAATGAGCATCGGGTCATTACCGTTCATGAGGATATCACACCGCTTGTCCTTGCCCAGGAGGAACTCCAGCAGAAAGAGCAGGAACTGCGCAAAAACAGTGAAAAGATCGAGGAAACCAATGTGGCCCTCAAAGTACTCCTTGAACACCGTGATCGTGATCTTCTCGAGCTGGAACAACGAATAACCCGCAACATTCATGAGCTTGTACTGCCCTATGTAGAAAAGCTGAAAAGCAACCTGAAAGGGCATAGGGAAAAAACCCTGGCTGATATCGTCGAGGACAACCTCAATGATATCATAACTCCATTTTTACATCGCCTTTCCGCACTCCACCTGCTGTTAACCCCACAGGAGGTAGAGGTTGCGGCACTGGTTCGCCAGGGAAAAAGCAGTCAGGAAATAGCGGATGTACAAGGTGTTTCGGTAAGCACCATCAGCTTTCACCGCAAAAACCTGCGGCGCAAGTTAGGGTTGGAGGATCGCTCGGTTAACCTGCGCACCTACCTGCTCTCCTTGAAGTAGTCGGCCCCTCGTGGGCGGCAGGGATTCATGCCGCCACAGTGAGTTCACCCTAACCTGTATTTGATTGCACCCAGCCCGGGGGTCTTAAATACATTGCGCCTGGATGGATGACAACGACCTGTCAATGACATCTCAGGCTTACACCGGCTTGCCTAGATGTATAATTCATCATCGAAGGTACTGTCCATTCCAGTGATAATTTGCATTGGCTGCTGATCGCTGGTTTCACTGGCAAGAGCAACGAATTTTCTGGTGTTGGCCATCACCTCTTTTGCATGTATAGCTTCATTGATCGGCCAAAACCGCGCCTCCATTAACTCAGTCTTCGACCATGCCAGATCAGGAAGTGCAGCTGTACGATATTCCGGAGACAGCATGGCATTGAAGACCCAGTAGACATTAGCGGTACCGTCTTGCAGGATGCGATGTCGCACTGCAAGCAAACCGCACGGGATGATGCGGAGTCCTGTTTCTTCATAAACCTCCCGCCGGGCACCATCAGTAGGATGCTCGTTTCGATGGAGCATGCCACCGGGTAAGACCCAGCGTCCTCGATTTCTACTGTAATTGAGGCGGACCAGTGGGACATGATCCTTGTACATAACAATGGCTCCGGCACCGAGGGAGGCGAAGGTTTTCTTTTCATGGGGCGGCGCTGTCTTGCTCATGGCATTTTCTCCCTTTTTTATAGGCCTTGCTCAAGATCGCATTTGCACGGTAAACAAAAACTTGCAGAGTATTCGTCGCAGGAAAATCGTGCATGATTAATCGGCAAGTGTATCTTGCCTCCAGGCGAGTTGTTCTTATCGTTATCCCTAAACAGATAATTGATTTTGGTCAACCAAGGTATAGCTGTAGGCCCGATGCTGACATTTTCCTTGGAGAACAAAGCAACCATGGAGGCAAATTATGGAGAACACTGACTACCTGCGTGAGGCAAAGATCCTTTTCGCCTCAGGGCAACTGGAAAAGAGTATTGATTACTTTGCACTTGCACAGGAAAAGGGCTGTGACGAGATGGACCTTTACCTGAGCAGAGGAGCGGCCGAAATGGCTCTGGGCAGCTATCGCGATGCGGAAAAAGACTTCACAAGAGTTCTTGCTGAAGACGGAGAACATGAACGTGCCCATTATTTTCGTGGCGTGGCCAGAGCAGCCCTGGGCAACTACGAAGAGGCCATTAGCGATCTTACCTTTTCACTTATCAGAAACAATCATCGCGGTATAGCCCATCTTCTCCGAGGGTTGGCCTATGCCGAGCTTGGCAACGACCGGGATGCGGCCCTTGATTTTAACACCGCATCGGCCTTTTCCGAGGCAGAACTTGAAAGTTTTAATAAGCTCTTCGGCAAGATGCCGAACCCATTTGATAATTCCAAGGCATTGCTTTCAAAGGCGGATGCGCCCTGGAACAACCTGTTAAGTAAGGATGCGGCCACCATGTTATCCAATTTGCTGTAGCAGTTTTACCAGCCACCTTCTATAGTGCCAGAGTATTATTTTTCAGCATGGCAACCTGACGTCATCTGCACCATGTTGTCCCTGTCATACACCTTATATCAAACAGAGGGAATATATGCGTAACTGTAACCTATTGGTGAGGTTGTGGGTTTTAATCGTGGTGTTGATACCAACAGCACTCTTTGCCGCAGAAAAAAGCAGTGAACAAGGCAGCCGTGGAATGCAAACCGGTTGGTCGACCTTTACGCGCGGCGGAGCTGTGTATCAATTTGATACCGATCTCGATGAGGGCGGCAGCTATAACGCAACCAGATTTACCATCCAGGCAGGCCACGGCTACGCCTGGGACGATCGCACGAGCGTCTCCCTTGCCCTGGGATACAGTTTTGACGGTTATGACTTTACAAGCGGCCCTGGAATCACGGCTCTTGAGCCTTGGGACAGCATCCACGCCGTTTCTCTCAGTGTACCGATGCGCATAGGTATTGACAACGATTGGTCCGGCTATCTGATTCCTTCCTTGCGCTCATCCGGGGAAAGTGGTGCCGACTTTGGCGAAACCATCAGCGGAGGTGGTCTAGTCGGCATAGCCTATCGATTCAGCGAGCGTTTGACCATCGGACCAGGGATCGGCGTGCAATCGCAACTGGAAGATACGGCGACCATCTTTCCGATACTGATTGTCGACTGGAAAATAACCGACCGCCTCAGCCTGTCAACCGGTCGTGGCCTCGGCGCCACCCTCGGGCCTGGTTTGACGCTTAACTACCAACCTGATCAAAAATGGGAATTTACAATTGGTGGCCGCTATGAAAAATTACGCTTTCGTCTCGATAAGGATGGTCCGGTTCCATCCGGCATTGGCGAGGACAAAGCATTTCCCCTTTTTGCCGGTTGTACTTACAGGTTCAGCCGCAAAGCACATGTCAGTCTTGTTGGCGGGGTAGAGCTCGGCGGAGAGCTCCGGCTTGAAGATAATGATGGTAACCGGATTCACAAAGAATCATATGATCCGGGAGGGTTCCTTGGCCTAACCTTTAGTTTACGGATGTAGAAAGACTGCTGTTGCAATGACCAATCAGCAATCAAAAGCTTGCATGCAGGGTTGTGTGCGCTTTCTCTTGATGCTGCTCATGGTTTCTTTGTTATCATCCTGCCTGTTTACGCCCAAAACATTTAATGAGCAGGCCTGGCGAAATAGAGTTCTTGGCGAGAACCCTGCAGACCTGTATGTACCCCATGAACAGGAGGGCGTATTCTTTAATCCATGGTTGGAGAGGAGTGAAAATCGTTTCCTTGCGTTCCTACGTTGGAGATTCTCTTCAACAGCCCGCTATACAGATGAACAAAAAACATATCTGCCGGAATACATCCCTGATCTTGTTGGTAGGATCAAGGCACTGCCGAAGGAAGAAGACTTTCTAGTCTGGATTGGTCATGCAACCTTTCTCCTGCGACTTAACGGGATCTTTGTTCTCACCGACCCGATGCTTTCTGAGCGCGCCTTGCTGCCGAGACGCCTCACCCCGCCTGCTTTGAGCAAAGAAGAACTGGCACAATTGGACGGCCCCCTGCATATTATCATTTCCCATAACCATTACGACCATTTGGATACCGACACCTTAGAGGCCCTACCGGATGATGCCCATATTCACGTGCCGCTTGGCCTGAAAGAGTATGTCGAGCAATTCCACGGCGGGAAGGTGAGTGAACATGACTGGTGGGACCAAGTGGAGATTTCAGGGATATCGCTGACCAATCTGCCTGCCCAGCACTGGTCCCGTCGTATCTGGCAGGGGGTCAACACTACGCTCTGGTCCAGCTATATGCTGGAGGCAAATAAGTATGTGATATATTACGGTGGGGACAGCGGCTATTTTGTCGGTTACCGGGAGTTTGCCCGTAAATTTCCTAAAATTGATTACGCACTGCTACCGACCACCGCCTATCACCCTCGCTGGTTCATGCACTATTCGCACATGAACATTGAAGAATCAATACTGGCCTTTCAGGATCTGGGAGCACGCTATTTCGTGCCGACGCAATGGGGCACGTTTCATTTAGGCGATAATCCACCCGGGCTACCACTACTTGAGTTGGAACAGACCATCCAGGAGATGGGGCTTGATGAGAGCAGGTACCTCCGGCCTCAACTTGGCGAAATTATTCTTCTGGAGCAGCGCTGAAGCCCTGCGCAAGGGTATAAGCCGGCCTGGTTATTGTTTATGGTGACCTAAACCACACTGACCGGAATCACATGGAGTTGGGGGAGGAAAAAGCCGACCCCTGTATTTTGCAAAGAGCACATAGGCCATTCTTGCCATAAAATGGATGCCGGGCAACCGTATGACGAATGCAAGTATCCGAAAAAACCTACCTGGCAACGCTTGCCAAATCGCTGGAAAGGCGTCCACCCCGAGAAAAAAAAGACCATCATTGTCGCGGACATGCATCTGGGCCATGAATTCTTCACGCGTTTTACCGTAATTTCCAGGTTCAAAGCCATCTGCACTGATATCAACCAATATCAGCCGGTTATGTTGATCTTTTTTCTTGTAATGAGCAATCTCATCGGCACAGACACTACACGACCCGTCATAAAAAACAGTTATGGGAAACG
>CALZIH010000251.1 GCA_945787305.1 uncultured Desulfobulbaceae bacterium
GTCGTTCTCAATATCCGCGGCGGGGCTCGCTATCTTTCACTTGATGCCGATCTTGAGATGAATGTTAACACCCCATCCGCACCCCTTTATGCCAAGGTGTCCGACTCCGGAAATGTCTGGGACGCTATCATCGCTGTTAATGGCGACTTTGCTTTTAGTAAACGTTGGTATGCACCGTATTACCTGGATATAGGAACCGGTGACAGCGACTTCACCTGGCAGGTCGCAGCCGGTATTGGCTACAAGTTCGATATATGTGAGGTGATCCTTGAATACAGGTATCTTTCCTGGGATTTTGATGACAATCCAGCCCTGGACAACTTGAATATTAATGGTCCCATGCTGGGTGCAAAGTTTGTATTTTAGTGACGTAATAACGGTGTTTATAAATGAAGAAATGGTTTCTTCATAAAACAAATAAATAAGGAGACTGGATATGAAAAACGGCAAAAGTTTGTTTCAGGTTTTTGTAGTACTGGCAGCAGTAGTTTTTTTTACATCTGCAGCCATGGCAAGTGATGCCAAGCCCTCGGGAACGGTATCTATTGAATCCAAGTCCGTTGCACTTGGTATTGGTGTGCAATGGGGTGACGGTGTTCTGAAGTATGAGGGCAAGGAATATAATTTCAAGGTGAACGGTCTGTCTGTCGTCGATATCGGTATTTCAACTATATCAGCGGAAGGTGAAGTATACCATTTGGCAAAAATAGAGGATTTTGTAGGAACCTACACAGCTGCCGAAGCGGGGATTGCTGTCGGTGGTGGAGCAGGTGCAGTTGCGATGAAAAACCAGAACGGTGTTGTCATGAAGCTGACATCTACCAAAGCTGGCATTAAGCTTAAACTGGCACCGGAAGGAATCAAGATCCAGATGAAATAATCTGATCTCCAGACTGGTCAGAGGTTGTAGGGGTAAGTATGGGCGCGCCCGGCGCCCATACTTCAGAGTAATTTTTTGAAAGCGACTTTGAAGAATTACTCGGAAACAGGTTTATCTGGCTAATTTATGTGCCTGAGATGTGTAAATTTTCAATCCAGCGTATTGCTTCAGAATCAGAAACTTTACCAAGATATCGTTGAGTTGTGGAAAGATCAGAATGGCGCAGTATTACCTTGCTAACAATTTCAATCGGTACGCCCGATCTTGAAGCATAGGTTGCGGCATGTCGTCTAAGGTCATGGGGACGAAGCTTTATTTCCAACATCATCCCGACCTTTATCACAATCTTTCTTGCAGCGGCATAGGTGATTGGAAAAATCCTTTGGCCTGGGAGAATATTTTTTTCTCTGATATACCCGCGCAGGCGACCACTTAATTTTTTTGGGATAAACACTACTTCTTGTTCTTTTCCACTTTTCGGGTCATGCAGCCACAGTTTTTGATCATCAATGTCCTCTGGTTTGAGGCCGAGTACTTCGTTGATCCGCATTCCTCCTCTTGCCATGAGTTCAAGCATAATCCTGTTTCTGGTATTAATCGTTCTAAAAATCGCCTCATCAATGGTATCCTTATCAAAAATAACCCATTGGGTGATTTTTGGTTTCCGGAACAAGCTCTTCGCAGCAGGCGACTGACATGGATTTTTCATTTCTGGCAAAAGAGTATTGGCGATTAGATTAAAAAAGGCGGACAAGGTTGTATATCTACTTCGCTTGGTGTTTTGTTTTCTACCCTCAGACATGTCAGCAAGAAAAGATATGATCTCTTCCGTTGTTATGGACTCTATGAGTCTATCCTTGTATGGTTTTTTGAATTTCTTAAGAAGAAATTCGTAGTGTGCCAGGGTGTTGGGTTTAGAATTGATACTGTGGTACCGAAGGCAGAAGGCGATAGCGTCGGAGACTTTCATGAGATCCCTCCATTTTAGGGTTAAGGAGAAGCCTTAAAGATAGGTTTTGAACTCCGACTGCAATATTGATGTTAAATCTGTTTTTTCAGAAAAATGGACTTTTTTTCATGTTTTGTAAAAGTCAACATATCTTATATCTATGATATCTAATATTTACCATGGATTGGAAATATTTGGATCCTGGTCTGGTGAGAATTTGTTACGTTTGTTGCACAAAAACCTTATCAGGAATAGTCTAAACTTCTATTCGTTTGCCTTTTGTTCAGACTGCCAAATGAAAGCTATTTCAACCCGCCTCAAGCTCTAACTGTTCGATGGTTCTGGCCTAAAGCTCGGCCTTCATGTGTGATAGACGCGGCCTCAGGCCCGGAAGATAATGCCCCGCATATGAAGGCCGGCAGTTCCTGGCACTATTAAGGTGAACCATACTCACATATTATTATACCGTACTGAAAAACGGTAAGTAGCTTTCAAACGAAAAGCTTTGTACAATGTACACATCAGGCGCATCTGTCACAAGGAATGTAACTGTTTGGTTTCAAATTTTTAATAATCGTAAACAGCGTCACCCTCTATGCAAGCTGGAGAGGTTACGTGAAGTTGGGATTTCTGTAACCGGTCACCATTCCAGGAGGCACGAAAGAATGACGAACAAGATAATGGCTGTAATCATGGTAATCATGACTTTTTTATTAGGGACCAATGCTGGCGCATTAGGCTTACAGGAAGGGATATTACAGTATAAGTGGAGTGACAGCGCATCAAGATATAACGGGCTGTCAAAACTTGGCGACAAAGGGGAGGTCAGCTATTACAGCAACCCCGGAGAAATATATACGATCGGCGAGGTATCGGTTGACAAGGTTATATACGGGTTCTACAGGGACCAGCTTTTTGGAGTATACCTCAACATTGATTCCATTGAAGTGTATGACAAATTATTCCTTCACATGAAATCACAGTACGGGCTTCCTGTATATAAAACAACAGCAGGTAACCTACTTGTATATAAATGGAAACAGCAGGATGTCGCTATAAAATTGAAAATGAATAAACCAGCCCGAAAGATGAAGCTGGCATTTTATTACCGGCCCCTTTCCAGCAAGCTAAATGCTAAACAATGGGAAGAGCTCGACACCACCTCATTCCGTTTTGTACCTATTAAAAAGGATAAAAAACCTGAGAAGTTTATTCTTTTTGAATTTTAACGAGAAACCTAACTTCAATCGAGAACAGCGACATCTTTGCAGAGGTGGTGCCGGATAATAAGAACTTGCTGGTCAAGAGCCTGCAGAAGTAGAAGAAAAGGCGACCGACCACGATTTGGGGCAAGAGTATCCAGTGACAACTTTTTCAGTTTGACCAGAGTGAAAAAGGTTCAGGAATAATCTATACAGACGGGACCCGTAAATCCGCTTAGGTTGCCAGGGGTTCCATAATTCGCTTTAATTCTACTCGGACTCTATTTATTTCCGCATTTATTTCCGGGCTTTGATGTCGAACTGCTGCTGGTTACGCAGCGACTCGGCTGCAGGATCAGGGCGGTGGAGTGGCACCACCTGAAGCACCATTCCATACGTCTTTAGGCTGGGGACCGGCAAGAGCTGACTGACCTGCTCTTGGCGCGGTTGACTCTGGAGCGCGCAATTTTCCCTTCCTATTAGAGAAAAAATGGTATGGAAAGGCGCTTGAGGGAGTATAGTGTACTCTACTTCTGCCACTTACAAAAAAAACAGCCTTTGTCCTTTCCTGGGTAAAGTCTATACCCATTGGGGAGAGGGATGGCTCAAATCAATCAGCAGGCTTTCGCAGCTCGTATCAAAGATTATATCAACGATCCCTCCTGTTTTAAGCAGGAATTTTTCGATTCGTCGCTTCATACGGTCACCGTGAGGGAGCAGTCTAAGCCTCACCAGGTTGAGAAAGGGTGTTTGCTGGACCTCCAGGGCCTCTGCTTTGAAGAGTATATTGAGCTTGTCATGATCCTTCTTGAGCATGGCTATCACTCGCTGCAGAAACCGGCAAGTCTCACGACCTATTGTGCTGCTATGGCTCAGGCGGTGCAAAGCTTTGCCAAGCCTTTGACTGTCAATGATCCAGCCAGTTACCTGGAGCCCCATTTTTTACTGCACGGTTTGGAAAAGGCAACCATTGCTGAAAGCGCGGCACAGTGTGAGGATAATGGTCGGATTATTCATGAGACCCTGGCAGTTCGGGCCGGCTATATGGCCAAATATGGCTGCAAGACCCTGCTCGGTAATGGTTTGCAAATGATGATGGAGGATGGGTTTGCTGAGGATAATTTGGGGATTTGCTGTTTTATTTCGAAGGAAGATGAACCCAATCCCCACGGGGCCAGTAATTGCTACGCCGCTAAGGTTTCTTTTTTCCTTGATACTTCGCAGATGGAGATCACCATCATCACCATTCAGGGCCAGAGTGTCAACAAAGCGCTAAAAAATCGAAGCCGGGACTATGCCCGCCTGGGGGCGCGGTTAAAAATCGACCCCCGAGGCTATCTCCTGAAAAAGGTTTGTGAAATTGCTGAATTGGCGGGCTATAAACGGGTTCGTGTCATCAGGCCGGAATCGCATCCCATGACCATTGACCAGCACAGCGGCTTTGTGGCGCGCTATGACAATCTGATTCGTGAACTGGGCATTAATCATGAAAATGATTGCTATCTGGAAGGGAGTTTGTAGCCTGTTCTCATGAACACTGGTCCCTGTAACGTATTCTTGCGGTATTCTTTACCACACGAAGAATTTTACGATCCATCCAGGTTGACAGCTTGTTCATGAGAGGTGATAAG
>CALZIH010000252.1 GCA_945787305.1 uncultured Desulfobulbaceae bacterium
CGTACGATGTCCAAGATAACTATGGAAAGGGTTGTAGCGCAACCGAAGCATGTCAGCGTCCGGTACCTGCAACACGCCCATTTCTCCCCGCATCGCCAGACCACCCAGACCACCGCCCGGGCTGGAGCCTGCCTCATCACCACCGTAGACCGGATCATCAGGAGGTATCGGCAAAGCGACATGCGAGAGCGAATACACACCCTCGGGCCATGAAAAACCTGTTTCGCATGTCTCAACCTTTGATGATCCCGGCATTCTGCTGGCTGCAATCAGGTGTTTATTTTCACGGCTTTTATTGCTCATCAGGGTGAGCATGAATTGAGGGTTTTCGCTTTTTAACATGGGTTCGATCCAGGCCGACGGGTTTACTTTCATCAGCGGCTCGATCTCTGCATAGCGATTGATGTCAAACAATACCAGTTCGTGGTGGATTTGATGATTATTTCCCTGCTTTGATGAGATCGCAGGTAAGCGATCAAAAAGATTGTTCACCAGCGCCGGAGCGGTGACCGTAGCGTCAACCACTGACTGGAAGGCCAGAATGGGAGGTACACGACCCAGGGTTCCAGCCTTCGCCTGTACAGTTATCTGAAGCTGAATTTCCTGGGTGATCCGGTAGGCCTGCTTACCGGCGTTCAGGGCAAATGAACCATATTTCCACGGATCGTATTCAGGCAATATTGAATTCCAGGCAAGTTTCTCCAGCCCCAGCAGGTGGCCGAGACGTTCCTGCCATTTAGCCAATGCGGCAAACTTGGTTATACCAATTTCAGGTGATATCAGGATCAGGCCGTCAACGGGTTTGAGACTCTCATCAGCCAGCGAATCCAGGACGTACTGCACTGCTAGTGCGCCGCCATTGGAGTAGCCAACGATATACAAAGGAGCGCCGGCTGATTTCTCCTGCAGTTCGCTCATGGCGAGTCGTACTGCTGCAGCCATGTCCTCCCACTTGGTATCGAGCAGCCCGGACGGAGCCTGTCCATGCCCGGGAACCCTCATGCCAATAACGTAGGCACCGTGGCCATGCACTAATTGGCCAATGCTACGCAGACTGTAAGGAGAATCGGACATGCCGTGCAGCAGCAACACGCCGATTTGGGGTTCATCCACCGGCAGCACGAAACTGCGGTTCCAGTTGGTGGGCCAGCGGCCGGGATCTGAAAGACTGCCCCGGAAATATCGGTTGATGGTGCGTTGATCTTCCTTGTCTATTTCTTGGTAGACCAGTTGATCGAGTTGTTTAAACAAGCGTTCTTCCTGTTCAAGGTATGCCCCGAAGTCCTTCAATCCGGAATCGACACTGAATTCCTGATCAAGCACTGTTTTATGCCACACCTTGAGTTCAGGCCGGTTATTCAGCTCGAACACACCCAGGGCAACGATGACAACAAGCGCTCCCAATAAACTCGACAGCAATACGCGTATGAAATGACGGCTTGCAGGCAGTACGCTTTTTAGCATTCTTCCCCCTGTACATGTTGTCGGTGTCGAAAAAGCCTCGTCACCGACTGCGGAAAGATTATAACTCATTGTATTTACGTGCTGTGCAAAGGACGTTTTAAAGTTTTTGCGAGTTCATCATAGTTGAGAGTTCAAGAGTTGTTGATGTCCGCCAGAAATTGCTGAAAATCAGGATTATTCCGCAACAAACTGCGTCCAGCTTCGATCAACTTGTCGATTTGTTCATTTTCAAGAAAAAACGAAGTCGGAACCATGTTGAAAAACCGCTTCAACGGTGGATCCTCGATTGCTGAAAAACTGACTTCAATGAAATAAGGTGTTAAGGGGCTTTCTGGTGTGGACAGATCATCTGCCCACCTGTAAATAGCGCTTTTAACCAAATCGATGCTGGCGGCGTTATAGCGATGCAGCTGAACTCCTGACATTGCACTCATTGACTCTTTCATGGACGGCTGTTTATTGGTCTCACCCATAGCGTACACTGGAGAGGTTGAAGCATCGACCGAGATCACTACCCATTTACTTGGATGTACCGTGTTGGTCTTTTTCAGGTACGCCTTGGGACCTCCAAAGAGCTGAAGGATGTCATAGAATGCCCGTAGACCAATATTGTCGGTAATTCCACCATCGACAAAATGAATAAATTTTCTCTGCTCTTTGTCTGAATACGATTCTAAACCGACTGCCAAGGTACCTAACTCCAAATTGTCTTCGCCATCGGCGCGTTCACGAACTTTCTTAAGCCAGACGGGATTGTATTTAACGCAATCGGAATGGTTTTCAACAACTATTGGATTGAAGGCTACCGGAACCGCAGAAGAGGCTGTTACGGCCCTGGCAACCGGAAACGAGAGGAGATCAGAACAAAGGAGATTAAAATACTCTTGAACGAAAGAAAAGCGCACCCCATACGCTAAATCAGAGGCATTAATGAGAATCAGGGGGCGCCCTGGTTTCATCATGTCTGCATAGGTTGCCCCATGAAAAATGTTTTTTTGATAGTAGTCGACGGCCCGTTCCGTTCGCCCCTTGCTGCTGAACCAGTGCAGAGGATTAAACAGTGAATCGACGAGAGGCTTCTCCACGTTTTTACGAAGAAAAACCTTTTCAAACGTGTCGAACATACCATCACCATGCAGGCCGTAATACGCAGCGGTAAAGCTCCCGCCTGAAACCGAACTGATGGTGTCAACCTCGTCCAGTAATCTTGTCGGGCCCCTCTTGAGCATCACGGTGGTATCGCGAAGCTCCAGCAGAACCCCGTAGGCAACCGCCGCAGCTCGAGTACCACCTCCGGAAAAGGACAGTTCCACAAATATTTCTTTGTCCTTCCTTTCCGCAGCGAATGCCTTTATCGAATATTCCTGCGCTGACGATTGACCGGACAGTGCTTCGTTTTCAACTACACCATACGAAGCGCAACCGGAAACAAACAGCAAGAGGTAGCTGCAGCTAAGCAATCTCCACAATAGAGAGGAGGTAAAAGAAGCGATTGTCGTAATCCTCATAGCTGTGTCTCCTTTCAAGGGTGATCCAATCCCATGCAACCTTTTAGACAGGCTTAGTCCAGTCTTCTAATGCCAACCGGTGTTTCACAATATAGAAAGCCTGATCGTTGGTTATCAGAACAGCACCTACAGCAACGGAATGAGCTGCGATTAGCATATCCATAGTGCCCAATGGTTTGCCTTCATTTCCACAAACAGTTCGCAATTGAGCATAGGCATTTGCAGCATCCGAATCCCAAGGCAGGATTTCAAGCCGCAGTAAAAATTCTTTAATGACTAACGGTAGGTGCTTAGCTTCTGGTTTCTTAGCTACACCATGCAGAAGTTCGGCTTCCGTAATTGCTGAGATGCATACAGCTGCCATAGGAACATTCTGCAGATGATCTCTTACGGCTTCAGGTTTCCCTTTAATAATATAGCTAGCCGTATTCGTATCAAGCATATATCGTCGATTTTCCATCAGAACAAATCCCGATCTTGTGCAATTTCATTGTCTCGTTCAGTCATGAAAGTCTCTGGTATATCAACTGTTTCCAGTAATTTAAAAAAATCATCCCACGAGCCCGGCTTCCTAGAAATGATAACATCGCCACTTTCAGGGTCTTTCCGAATATACACTTCGTCACAATCGAATCGATAATTCACAGGAAGCCTTACTGCTTGGCTACGACCGTTCATAAATAGTTTTGCAGTATGTCTCATAGCAGCCACCTCGTAATATTAATAAAGCACCAAGATAGTATATATCAAAATATATTACAAATCGATTAATATATCAAGGTATATTAACGATTAATTACGAAGCATACCCTGTTATTACATCAAGGATGAAATGTTCAACAATGCAAAGAATGCACAAGAGTAGGGCCAGGTCTTGTAAACAAGCAGTATAGGCGCCGTTGAATTGCCGCATCCCGTGGCCATGATTGCCCTCCACAATTTCCACCACAATATGGTAAGGATTGCTCATCCGGTACCAGGCATGACAGATCGAGTTGCAGCGCCTGCAGACCGCACAGAAAATCTCCTGCCCCTTCTGCCGACAATACTTTCCAGCCATAGCAACAAAGTTGCAGAACCGTCGACTGGACTAGTCAATTTCACAGTACCGGCCCGAGCATGGCAACAGCGTTATTGCCCAACCGACGATACCAGGTCCAGTTGTTCACCTCTTCTATAGTGACCTGATTCGATGCGGCGATGTAGTTTTCCTGGCGTTGACGCATCTCAGCAGTCAGGGACTGATCAACCAGCAGGATATTGTTCTCATAATTAAGCTCAAAGCTTCGCCGGTCCATGTTGGCCGAACCTATCAGCGTTACCTCCCCGTCCAGGGTCAGGGATTTGGTATGCAATAATCCGCCCACGTATTCGAATATCTGGACACCGGCATCGAGCAACTCCCGCTCGTCGAAGGGGGTCCGAGCGTAGTCCCAGACTTCGACCCCCTGCCGTGCCAGTTCGCTCCCCAGCTCCTCATGAGCCCGAAGGAAATCTTCAGGAATCCGGCGATAGTACTCGCCGTGGACCGGCGGGACGATGAGAACGAGCCGAGTTCTCCTCGATGCGCACAGTTCTGCGATCATCCGGAGATGTCGAATCGCCGTGGGCGAGACGGTGGCGACCTCGCCCTCGTCATAGTAGTGGCGCGCGATCCGTCGATCCG
>CALZIH010000253.1 GCA_945787305.1 uncultured Desulfobulbaceae bacterium
AGATTGAACATCTTGCGAATCAGATTTATTTACAAGCTGAAAGAACCTTTGCAGATGAACCCGACCTCCAGTCGTTTTTAAGCCACCTTGCAGAGGAGGAAGCCTGGCACTACCATGTTATGGGGAGTGCTGCAGAGTACTTGGAAAAAGAACCAAACCTGACACCTGCCATTTCAATTGATCAGGAAACTGAAGATAAAATTTTTGGCTATTTTACAGAAATAAAAACAGGATTGGAAGAGAACACACTTACCAGCAATGAATTAGTAGAAAAAATTGCCAGGGTCGAACTCACTGAATGGAATGATATCTTTCTGTACGTTGTTAACGTGCTCAAGGAAAAAACCACTGAGTTTAAATATCCGGCGGCTAGAATACAGGCTCACTTAAAAGAGATTGAACACTTTTTGGCCACGATAAACAAACGCCCTGATGTCTTTAAAAAACTGACTACATTGGATCCGGTCTGGATAGAAAACATCTTGATTGTCGATGACGAGCTTATCCTCACCCAGCTCATGAAATCTCTCTTAAATCGGTCCGGAAACATTGATATTGCTCATAATGGACAACAAGCACTTGAGCTGCTTGAGAAGAAATATTATAAATTGATAATTTCCGACATCGATATGCCGGTTATGGACGGGCTTTCTTTCTTTAGAGAAAGTACTGCACGATACCCCGGTTTACATGCCCGCTTTCTTTTTATAACCGGAAACCTTACTCCGGAAAGAGTACAACTTTTCACCGAAAACCAGGTTAAATATCTGGCCAAGCCCATGGAGATACAACAGTTACGGGAAACAGCTTCTAAAATAATACTTTCTAAAAATCAGCCTATTACAAAGAAAAACGTGGCGTGATCGCTGCTTTATTTTCGGAATACTGTGTCATCGAACACTTGGAAGGGCAAAAAAGCAAAGTTACCGACACCCCTTTATTACTCTCAAATTTATCCCCCCGTCGCCCCAATGAGCATCCTTCCTCTCGACGACATCAGAGCCTTATTTGGCAGTTAAAAACCGGCATCCTTGATGTTCTTCATCTCATTTTTATGATAAACCTCAAAAAAGATTACACTGTTGTCCTGCACAAGGTCACAATGACCGCATTTTTCCTCTAGCCGCTTGTTCTGTTTTCGGCATAATTCACAATAATAATAAATAAGTCGATATTCGCGGCGGCCAACATATTTTTTGAAACGGCCATGATGGGTACCGGTCATTCTACCGTCGGCAACATCAGGATTCTCCAGTAACCGTCCGAGTACTTCCTGGATACGACGATGTCCCGGAGGATCCTTACGTTGTATCTTTTTGAGTCGGGATGTAAAATATTTAGTCGGATAGTAGGTGTACAGTGGCATAGCATTTAAATGGATGAATTACGGAATTGTCGGTGTTGTAAAAAGCCTCACCACCGACGGCGGACAGGTTATAACTCATTGTTTTTCCATACTGCGCAAATTGCTTTTTTGACTTTTTACGAGACCAACAGTATTGGACCAAGGAGGCCACTTCAGCCTCCCTGGTCACACCTGTTTATGCTTCAAGGCCCAATGCCGTCCGTTTACTTTTGATCCGATCATCGATCAGGTCTGCAGCCTTAAAGGGATCGGGTTCAACCAGGAAACAGGCACCAACCAAGTCATCAAGACCGGAAAGTGCAAGATTGGCAACCACTTCGGAACCGGTAATATTAGGTGGATGGCCAAGGTGGGTATAGATGCCGGAGGCAACGGCATAGGTTCCTATGGCTGCAGCTTTTTCCGAATACCATTCCGGTGAGGATGCAGCCACCGGCAGATCTGAAATATCTACGCCCAAGGCGTTTGCCAGCAGGGCGCACAGCTGAAGGATGCGGGCATTATCGACACAACTGCCCATATGGACGACCGGCGGAATACCCAAGGCGCCACAAATTTCCTGTAATCCCGGCCCGGCCTGGTCGATAGCACCAGGAAGCAAGAGGCCGGCCTTGCCTGCCGCCGTGGTTACACAGCCGGTCACAAGGACCAGGATATCTTTTTTGATCAGTTCTTTCGCCAGGTTGACATTACAGTGGTCATGCTTGTATTTCGGATTGTTACATCCAACGATGCCTACCGCCCCCCGTATCTTGCCGGCCTTGATGGCTTCGATGAGTGGCTCCGGTGTTCCACCCAGAGCCTGGAGAAGAGCTTCATTGGAGAACCCGGTTACAATGTCCACCGGTTCGCAGGGAATTTCCACCCGTGCCTGATCACGCATGCCAAAACGATCAATAGCCATGCGAACGACCCTTTCCGCCTGTTCCATTCCGTTATTCATCTCAAACTTAACGTGATCAGCGCCAGTGAACCTGGCTTTGTCAGCGGTTGTCACCATCTTGGTGTGATAGCAGGAGCCAACCTGAACCAGGCTAGGCATGATACACTGGTAATCGACAACGATAAGCTCAACCGCCCCGGTTATGACGGCAAGTTCCGTCATCAGATGATTTCCTGCCATCGGAATTCCCTGACGCATCATCAATTCATTACCCGTACAACAGAGACCGGCAAGATTAATTCCCGTCGCTCCCTTATCCCTTGCCAGTTTGATCAATGCCGGATCATTAACCGCCTCCATAATCTTTTCAGAAACAATAGGATTATGGCCATGAACCAGGATATTCACCTGGTCCTTCTTTAACACCCCGAGATTTACCTGGGATTTACCCGGGGAAGGCGTACCGAACAAGATATCGGAAACCTCGGTGGCAATCATGGAGCCGGCCCAGCCGTCAGCCAGACAGGTGCGAGCAGCATGCAGCATGGTATTAGCCGCGTCGTTGTCGCAACCCATATGGGTGCGATGCATCATCTCGGCAATTTCCCGATCCACTCCCCGCGGGGTAATCCCCAAATCCGCCCAAATTTTTTGACGCTTCTCAGGAACCCGCCCTATAAACGAAAGGCCGCCTTTAGTCGTGCCGTAATTTTCAAAAAAATCAGCAGCCAGCTCACCGGCTACCTCCAGCGGCTCTTTTCCTTCGGTAGGTACACCTACTTCTTCGGCTATACGATACAGCTTATCCCGGTCTTTGATGGTGTAATCATCGGTTTCACCTTGGGCTACCGCGTGGAGAGCTTCGATACAGTCCCTGCCATGATCGGAATGCCCGGCAGAACCACCGGCGACAAAACGGCCGAAATTACGGGCGACGATAACATCGGCATCGGCACCGCATACCCCTCTAACCGACTTTTTGCTGATACGGCACGGCCCCATGGTACATAAACGGCAACAAACGCCGCTTTCCCCAAACTTACAATGCGGGGTCTGTTGTTGCAGGCGATCCCAGGCCGTTTCAATCCCTTCCTGTTCGGCTTTACGCAGCATCTGTTTGGCATCGTCCCATATGGTCAATCCATCAATATTCAATTTTTCCGCGCCCAAGGTACGCCTCCTTTACATGTTGTAATAAATTCTCAAAACACCCATTCACTACTCAAAGTGTTACATGTTCAATAGAAATATTAACAGGAAAATCAGAGTTTTTTCAAATCCGAGACAAGATGATGCGAGGTGTTGTTGAACAAGCAGTGGCAAGCAACCAAATGAGAACATGTCCTATAATCAGATACGACAATATAGGATAGAGGACTCATTGGGGCCTTGAAAAGGGTGTCGTGTGATATCACGGACACCACTCTCGCTCAGCATGGCACGCAGTTCATTTTCTGCATACGATCGCCCCTCTGGATTGTTGACCAGCATATTTAAGGAAAAAAGCGCCGGAAACTCGGGCCCGTCCTTGCTGTTGTCCAGGATGAACTCGTGGATGATGATCATCCCGTCGGGAGCCATAGAAGCGACTGTTTTGTCAATTATCTGCCGACACTGTTCCGGTCCGTTACTATGGAGGAGGTGGGAAAGCCAGGCTACATCATAGGATCCTTCCCGGAGTGGATCGGTGATAATGTCGCCTCCTGCAAAGCTTATCCGGTCCGATAGATTGAAACTTTCCACGGTCTCCATTGCAAAGGGCTGTGTTGTCGGACGATCGTAAATGACAGCGTTCAATTGCGGGTTGGCAAGACAGAAATGGATAGCATAGGTTCCGGGTCCTCCTCCAAGATCGAGCAAGCGACGACGGCCTGACAGGTCTATCTGCGACGCAACTTCAGGGGCGATTGCCATGGCAAGATTAAACATTCCCATCAAAAAACTTTCCCGCTCTACCTCTTCACCGTAGGATCTTGTAGCAACGGGTGCACCGGTCTTCACTACTTCATCAAGCTGTGCCCAGCCATCGAGAATATGATGGTGATGTAGGACAATATGACCGATATAGGCAGAAGACTCTTTATTGAGGTACCTACTTGCAGCCGAAGTATTACTGTACATGTCTTCATCTTTAACCAAAAGCGCCATGGCAGTCAGGGCATTGAGCAGGTATTCCGTACCACGCGGATCAGCATGTAAGGTCGCGGCAATTTCAGCCGCAGACAATTGCCGATCATGGATGATGGTGAAAATTCCAAGACGTACCCCTGCCTGCAGGGAGCATCCTCGCCAATAGGCACTTGAGGTCGACAGCAGGTCGCCCATGGTCCATTCTTTGTTCATGACTCTTTCCTTTTTTTTCTCTTCCTACTGCAGCACTGTAAT
>CALZIH010000254.1 GCA_945787305.1 uncultured Desulfobulbaceae bacterium
CAATTGAACCCATTGGAGACGAGCATTTTTTTATCGGCAAGATACTGCAGACTGAGGGAGAAACGATTATTATGGAGGTTGGCCGCAGGGAAGTGATTATACCATTTGCACAGGTATCCAAGGCCAGGCTGGAAGTTGAATTCTAGGAAAGCGTTAAAAAAAAACCTGTTCGGCAACCGGGCACGTACCATCAGATATGCTGAATATGGAATACCTGTCCGCATCGCGCTTTTCCCGATGCCGACAATTCTAGGAAAGAGGTAAAAAAAAACCTGTTCGGCAACAGGGCCTGTACCATCAGATATGCTGAATGTGGAATACCTGTCCGCATCGCGCTTTTCCCGATGCCGACAATTCTAGGAAAGCGGTAAAAAAATCCCTGTTCGGTAACAGGGCCCGTACCATCAGATATGCTGAATGTGGATTACCAGTCCGCATCGTATTTTTTTCGATGCCGACAATTTTGAAACCTTTATATAATGAGCAGGTCAGGACATCAACACAAGAGGAGTTCGTGCCGGTGCCGGTTTGCCATGGAGTATGAATTATGCTGTCGGATTTAAAAAGAATAATTGAACAGATCAGTAGAGACAAGGGCATAGAAAAACACTTGCTTGTCGAGACCATTGAGGAGGCCGTGCGCTCTGCAGCCCGGAAAAAATTCGGCAGCCGCAGGGACATGGAAGTCCAGTTCAATGACGAACTCGGTGAGGTTGAGATTTTCCAGTTCCGCATGGTGGTGGAAGAAGTTGCGGACGAGCAGACTGAAATCTCACTGCAGGAGGCAAGTGCCCTGGACCCTGGCGTCAAGCTGCATGATGAAATCGGGACCAAGATGGAAAATATTTCAGAGCTGGGCAGGATAGCAGCCCAGTCAGCCAAGCAGGTAATCATCCAGAAGATGAAAGATGCCGAGCTTGATGTCATCTATGATATGTACAAAGACCGTAAGGGTGAAATCGTCAATGGTATCGTGCAGAGATTTGAGCGGGGCAACATGATAATCAACCTGGGGCGCACCGATGCCATTCTGCCCCATGGCGAACAGATCCCCAAGAGATCTTTCAGGCAGGGTGACAGGATCAGGGCCCTGCTGCTTGATGTACGCCAGAGCGCCCGTGAGCAGCAGCTTGTCTTGAGCCGCACCAGTAGTGATTTCCTCTCTAAACTTTTTGAGATGGAAGTGCCCGAGATTGCTGAAGGCATTGTTAAAATTATGGGAGTTAGCCGCGAACCCGGTTTTCGTGCCAAGATCGCCGTGTCTTCCAGCGAATCTGATGTGGATCCCGTAGGCGCCTGTGTCGGCATGAAGGGGTCACGGGTGCAGAATGTAGTACAGGAGTTGCAGGGTGAAAGGATTGACATTGTGCCCTGGAGTCCGGATCCGGCAAAATTTGTATCCAATGCCATGGCGCCGGCCGAGGTATCCATGGTTTTGGTTGACGAAGATAAAAAATCCCTCATGGTCGTTGTGCCGGATGATCAACTCTCCCTGGCCATTGGCCGCCAGGGTCAGAATGTGCGCTTGGCCTCGAAACTGCTGGGCTGGAATATTGATGTTAAGAGTGAATCCAGATACACCAAGCTGGAAGAGGAGGATTTCAGGTCACTTCTAAATATTGACGGCGTTGATGAAGATATGGCCGATATTCTTTACGACGGAGGTTTCAGGGCAGCCAGCGATTTGAAAGGAATAAACATTGATGAGCTTGAGTGTCTGAAAGGCATGAAGCCGGAACGGATCGCAAAGCTTGCTGAAGCAATAGAAAATTATATGGAATTCGCTGCAGATGAGTCTTCTGCTGCAGAAAAGGACGAAGCAGCAGAAGCACCAGATACTGAAGGTGGACCGGAGAGTTTGCACACAGAAAAGGTCCGGGTATATGAACTGGCCAAAGAGGCTGGTATGAAAAGTACGGAGTTGGCAGATAAGCTGATTGATCTTGGCTATGATATAAAAGGCTATAATTCAACCGTGGATGGAGAGACAGCTGATAAAATCCGTAATGAGGTTTTAGACCAATAGGCACCTTGGAGAAATTACGGATGCAGATGTTTGATAGAGCTGTCTAGGTCAGTGCTAAGAGATGAAAGCGCTGCCGATGCGGACATGCCTGGGATGCCGGAAACTGTTTGCCAAAAATCAGCTCATGAAGTTTGTTCTGCATCAGGGCATGGTAGTGCATGACAGTAAAGGGACCGGACAAGGGCGCTCCGCTTATTGTTGCAATAACAAAAATTGTTTAAATGTTTTTTTCAGGCAAAAAAAGAAATTGTCCAGAGCCTTTAGGGTTCAGGACGGTCAAATAGGTTTTGAGTTGAAGGACTGGGAGTAAAGAATGAGCAAAATCAGGGTATATGATTTAGCCAAAGAAGCCGGCATGGCAAGTAAGGAGTTGGCGGATAAGCTTATCGATCTTGGCTATAGTATTAAAAGTCATAGTTCAACGGTCGGTGATGAAGTCGCTGATGAGATTCGCAGAAAGGTGCTCGGTACTGCTGAGACCGAAGTTGTTGAAAAGCGGATCAGCACCAAAGGGCGTGCGACAATTATACGGAGACGCTCGAAAACCGTGCGCCTGGTTCCTGAGGCACCCCCTCCCGGTGAAGAGGATATTGAGGAAGCTGTCGAAGAAGAGGAAGAAATTGAAAAGCCTGTTGTAAAAGCGACGAAAAAGAGGGCTGCAAAGAAAAAGAAAGAAGAACCCACCGTAGACGTTGACGCCGTTGACGCCGCTGACGCTGGTGTTGGCGAGGAGCCTGTAGTGGAATCTGCAGAGGAAGCCGCTGAACCCGTTGCCCCGACTGCCCCGACTGAAGAACCGGAGGCTGCCCCTGAAGCGGAAGCTGAAAAGCCTGCTCTGGAAGCTGAACCCGAGAAAAAGGCTGAAGAGCAGCCGCTTGTTGATGCAGAGGAGCAAGAAGAAGAGAAACCAACCCCCAAGACAGCAAAACGTATAGTGCCTCCCCGCAAGGGATTGGCCAAGGTTATCAAGAGGGCAGCAATACAGATTCCGGAAGAAAAGCCAAAAGCGGCGGCAAGACCGGCAAGACCTGCAAGAGCTGCAAAACCGGCAAAAGGAAAAGCAAGAGCAACAACCGGTGCAGCACCTCTTGATGTTAAAACGGGTGCAGCAGGAAAAGCTGAAGATGCCCGTGGGGGTAAAGGCAAGAAAAAGGGGAAAAGGCTTGTCCAGTTCCGCTCAGAGGCAGAGGAGCGTGGAGGCGGAGACCGTTTCAAAAAAGGTTTTGGAGGAAAACGCAAGGACCGCAGAGGATTCGGTGCTGATGGAGACTATGAGTACGGCGGCAGGGGAATGCGGGGGCCGAAGGGCAAAAAGAAAAAAACCGAACTTGCCCCTCCGGCTGCAGAGACCAAGGCCATCAAGAAGCGTATCAAGGTTTTTGAAACCATAAGCGTCGGTGACCTGGCTCACAGAATGTCTGTAAAGGTGAATCAGGTTATTGCCAAACTTATGGGTCTTGGTGTCATGGCCACGGTGAACCAGATTCTGGATATTGATACCGCGACACTGGTGGCGGCTGACTTCGGCTATGAGGTTGAACAGGCCATGACCGATGAAATAAATGTATTGCAGATGGAGGAGCAGGAAGTTGGCGGCGAACCATTGCCCAGGCCTCCTGTCGTAACCGTCATGGGGCACGTTGACCATGGTAAGACATCCATTCTGGATTCGATCCGCAAGACCGATGTGGCCCTCGGCGAAGCTGGCGGCATAACGCAGCATATTGGTGCCTACTATGTCCGCTCCAGTGAAGGGGATGTGGTCTTTCTCGATACTCCGGGCCATGCCGCTTTTACTGAAATGCGATCCCGCGGGGCCCAGGTAACAGATGTTGTTGTTTTGGTTGTTGCAGCAGATGACGGGGTTAAGGACCAGACCAAGGAGGCAATCAACCATGCCCAGGCTGCCAAGGTGCCTATTGTGGTGGCGGTCAATAAGATCGACAAGCCGGATGCCGACCCCCAGCGGGTGCAAAGAGAGCTTGCCGAGTTGGGTCTGGCGCCTGAAGAATGGGGCGGAGAAGTGATCTACTGCGAAACTTCGGCGAAAAAGGGTATAGGTATTGAAAACCTGCTAAATAATATTCTTCTGCAGGCAGAGGTTCTGGAACTCAAGGCAAATCCGCACCGTAAGGCCCGCGGCAGGGTTATTGAAGCCCAGCTCCATAAGGGCAGGGGGCCGGTTGCTACAGTTCTGGTACAGGAAGGCACCCTCCGCCTTGGTGAACCAATAGTTATAGGCCAGCATTCCGGTAAGGTCCGGTCCCTTACAAATGACAAGGGTGAACAGATCGAAGAGGCAGGTCCAGCAACACCGATCGAGATCCAGGGCCTTTCAGGCGTTCCCCAGGCCGGCGATGAGTTTACGGTTGTTAAAGATGATAAAATGGCCAAAAGCGTCAGCGCATCAAGACAGCTCAAGGTCAGGGAACTTGAGTTGGGCTCTGCATCGAAGATTTCATTGGACAAGCTTTTTGAACAGATGGAACTTGGTGATGTTAAGGAACTCAGAATTGTCTTACGCTCGGACGTACAGGGCACTCTCGAAGCCTTCAAAAAGGCAATTGAAGAACTC
>CALZIH010000255.1 GCA_945787305.1 uncultured Desulfobulbaceae bacterium
GCCACAAACGGCGGAAAGGTTATAACTCAACATTTTTCCTTTCAGTGCAAACAGAGTTTATAGCTTTTTACGAGTTGATCTCAATTGAGGACCGCGGGTTTTTACACGCTACATCGCATAAACCGACGAGCCTTTTTCCAGGCAGCATTAGGTTTAGTTGTGATCAGTTGTTTATGCCGCCGTCCACGGACAAGCTCTATTTACCTGGAGACACCATATGATTAAACGCAGTATTTTCATAATTCTCGCGCTGCTCGTCGCGGTGGCTGGTCTTGCCGGCGTCAAGGTGTTGCAGATCCAAACCATGATCAAGCAGGGCGAGGCCTTTATTTCTCCGCCGGAAACAGTGAGCAGTGCCGTTGTTCAGAAGCAATCCTGGGAAACAACCCTCAGCTCTGTGGGTTCGCTTGCTGCCGTGCAGGGGGTAATGGTGGCCTCGGAACTCCCCGGCAGGATAACGGAAATATTTTTTGAGCCCGGCGGAATAGTTAAGGCCGGAGATCTGTTGGTGCAACTGAACATCCTCTCCGAGCAATCACAGCTGCGGGCGGCGGAAGCTACGGCTGCGCTGGCAAGGATCAATATGGAGCGACTCGCTTCGCTGCTGGCAAAGAAAAGCACTGCCCAGTCCGCCTATGATACAGCCGATGCCACCTATAAAGAAGCGGTTGCCCAGGCCGATACCATCAAAGCCGCTATCAACAAGAAAACTATACGGGCCCCTTTTGCCGGTCGTTTAGGCATCAGGCTGGTGAACCTTGGCCAGATCGTCAGCGAAGGTGAATCCATTGTCACCCTACAGAGTCTTGATCCGATCTTCGTCAATTTTCAACTCCCGCAGCAGCAGTTGTCGCAAATACACACAGGCTATACCATCCGCCTGACTTCGAATGTAATACCAGAACAGACAATTACCGGCACCATTACCACTATCAGTCCAGAAATTGATAGCGCCACCAGGAACTTCAGTCTCCAGGCCACGGTTACGAATAACCGTGACCTGCTGCTCCCCGGCATGTTTGTCGAGGTTGCGGTAGTGCTGCCTGATAACAAGGAGGTCCTGGTCATTCCCGCCACCTCGGTTTTGCATGCGCCCTACGGTGATTCGGTTTTCGTCATCGAGGAGAGCGACGCTGGAGAAACGGAGAAAGCAGGCAAAATACTGCGGCAGCAGTTTGTTCGCCTCGGGGAACGACAGGGGGATTTCGTGGTGGCGGTTTCCGGTCTCAAAGAAGGCGAAACTCTGGTCAGTACCGGCGTTTTCAAGTTGCGCAACACCCAAGCCGTTGTGATCGACAACAGCTTGAACCCTGAGTTTAAACGGCAACCACAACCAGACAATCAATGAAATTTACCGACCTCTTTATCCGTAGGCCCGTACTGTCGTTGGTTGTCAGTCTGATCATTATCATCGCAGGACTGCAGGCCATCCGAACGCTCAATGTCCGCCAGTACCCCCACAGTGAAAACTCGACGGTTACGGTAAAAACCGTGTATGTCGGCGCTGGCGCCGAACTGGTGCGCGGTTTCATCACCTCCCCTTTGGAGCGGGCCATCGCCGCAGCCGACGGCATCGACTATATTGAATCGCAGAGTTCACTGGGGCTTTCCTCCATCAGTGTCCGCCTGAAAATAAACTATGATGCCACCAAGGCCCTGGCTGAGATCAGTTCAAAGGTCGACCAGGTGCGCAGCGACCTGCCGCCGGAGGCGGAAGTGCCGATTATTAACATCGAGTCGGCGGATAGCCGGTTCGCCTCGGCGTATCTCAGCTTTACCTCCGATTATCTCGAACAGAACGAAATCACCGATTACCTTGTCCGTATCGTTCAACCCCGGCTCTCCGCCCTTGAAGGCGTGCAGCGGGCAGATATTCTCGGTGCGCGCACCTTTGCCATGCGCATCTGGCTCAAGCCTGATCGGATGGCGGCATACAACATCAGTCCGGCCCAGGTACGCCGGGTACTGGCAGCCAACAACTCTCTTTCCGCCGTCGGTCAAACCAAGGGCTCGCTGATTCAGGTCAATCTCACCGCCGACACCGACCTGCAATCCGTGCAGGAATTCAAACAGCTGGTTATCCTTGCTCAGGACAACACCTTAGTGCGGCTGGAAGATATCGCCGAGGTGGTCCTGGGTGCAGAGGATTATAGCGCTGAAGTCCGTTTTTCAGGCCAGACTGCTGTCTTTATGGGTATCTGGCCGTTGCCGAACGCCAACTCCCTTGATGTCATCAACCGGGTACGAGCGGAGATGGAATCGATTCAAGTTGGCCTTCCCACAGGTATGCAGGCCCAGGTAGCATACGACGCCACCGACTACATCAAGAATGCCATTCGTGAGGTCTTGAAAACCCTTACCGAAACCCTGCTCATCGTCGTGGTCATCATCTTTCTGTTTCTCGGCTCGTTTCGTTCGGCGTTTATCCCTGTGCTGGCCATACCCTTGTCGCTTATCGGAGCGGTCTTCCTGTTGCAGGTTTTCGGATTCACCATTAATCTGCTCACCCTGCTTGCCATCGTCCTTTCCGTCGGCCTTGTTGTTGATGACGCCATCGTGGTCGTGGAGAATGTCGAACGCCACCTGCGGCTGGGTGAAACGCCCCTGAATGCTGCCCTGTTGGGCGCTCGTGAGCTGGTTGGCCCCATCATCGCCATGACCATTACCCTGGCCGCGGTCTATGTGCCCATCGGCCTGCAGGGGGGGCTTACCGGGTCACTTTTTCGTGAATTCGCCTTTACCCTGGCTGGAGCAGTGACCATTTCCGGGGTTGTGGCTTTGACCCTTTCACCGATGATGTCTGCGCATCTTCTCAAACCCGGTCTCAATGATCGCGGTCTGGCCGGAAAGATCTCCCGGGATTTCGAGAGGCTCAAGGCAAGTTACGGCCGCTGGCTTGACTTGACTCTCAAAACCCGACCGGCAATCTATGCCGTCTGGATATTGCTCAGTCTTGCCGTCATCCCCATGTTCAGCATGTCGGCCAAGGAGCTTGCCCCCACCGAAGACCAGGGGGTCATTTTCGGTATTCTCGATGCCTCGGCAAATTCAACCCTTGACCAGACCAGTTTATATGCAGCGGCAGTCAATCGTGCCTTTCTCAGTGTGCCGGAGACACGATTCACCTTCCAGATTACATCTCCGGCTTCCGGTTTCGGCGGCATGGTGGTGCAGCCCTGGGCTGAACGAGAGCGCACTATTTTCCAGATCATGCCCGAGGTGCAGCAGAAGTTGCACGGCATTCCCGGCATTCAAATTTTTCCGGTGACCCCGCCGGCCCTGCCGGGCGGTGGCCAGTTCCCGGTGGAATTTATTCTTGCCTCCACCGCTGACGAGGAACAGCTTCTTGAGCTGGCTAAACAGATCCAGTTCAAGGCCATGGGGAGCGGCCTGTTTGCCTTCCCGCCAATCATCGACGTCAAGATCGATCAGCCGCAAACCGAGATCAAAATCGACCGTGACAAGGTCGCTGATCTGGGCCTCAACCTTGCGCAGGTCGGTGACGATGTCGGCTCCATGCTTGGCGGCAATTTCGTCAATCGTTTCAACATCGCAGGCCGCAGCTACAAGGTAATTCCGCAGATTCAGCGCGTGGACCGGCTTAACCCGGAACAGCTTAAAGATATCTATATCACCGGACCGGCCGGTGAACTGGTGCCGCTCAGTACCGTGGCCACATTGCACGACACTACCGTGCCCCGTTCTTTAAATCGCTTTCAGCAGCTCAATGCGGTCAAAATAAGCGGTGTCGCCGTCCGGCCCCTGGACGAGGCACTGACATTCCTTGAGGATGAGGCCGGCAAGATTCTGCCTAAAGGATACGCGATAGACTATACCGGTGAATCCCGTCAGCTTCGCACCGAAGGGAATACCTTCCTGCCGACTTTTTCCCTGGCCATTGTTTTAATCTTCCTGGTGTTGGCCGCCCAGTTCAACAGCTTCCGCGATCCCTTCGTCATTCTGGCCGGCTCGGTACCATTGGCAATGTTCGGGGCTCTTATTTTCACTTTTCTCAAGATGCCTGATCCAAACATTCCTTTCTGGACCAAAGGCTGGACCACCACCCTCAATATCTATTCCCAGGTCGGGCTGGTGACACTGGTCGGCCTGGTATCGAAAAACGGTATCCTCATTGTCGAGTTCGCCAACCGGCAGCAGGAACAGGGACATTCCAAACTCGAGGCGGTCCGGCAGGCCTGCTTGACCCGCCTGCGTCCAATCCTGATGACCAGTGCCGCCACTGTTGCCGGGCATTTTCCGCTGGTCCTGGTTACCGGCGCGGGCGCTGCCGCCAGGAATTCTATCGGTCTTGTTTTAGTCGGCGGCATGGTTGTAGGTACCTTCTTCACCCTGTTCGTGGTTCCTTCCATCTATATGTTGGTGGCCCGTGAGCACGTCGTGGATTCCGAGAAAATCGCTGTTGACACAAACACCTGATTTACAATTCCGTTCAAATCGGCTTCAGGGAACCTGGGAACCTTCGGCGGGGTCTGTTTCCTGATTTCCTGAACCCTGGGGTTGGAATTCGGCGGCGCAATATTACGTCATTTCACCGTTGACGTGACACTAGCAATCTCTGGATGGGATTACGAACGAACCTTAACTTGAAGAGTTCAAAAGCTTGACCGCTTCCTGAAAGGCCTTTTCCATGTCGGGTAGTTCGGTTAACACCGGAACAATCTGCATATAGCGGACAACCCCTTTTTGGTCGGCGACAAGGATACCTCTGGAGAGCAGCTTGACCTTGTCGACAAGAAGACCGGTGTTGCGTCCAAAGTCGCCGTCTCGATGATCAGATAAATAGACAAGGTCCTGCAGCTTCGCTTCCTTGGCAAATCGCTTCTGGGCAAAAGGCGTATCCCGGCTGATGGTAATCCGTCTGATTCCTGCCGGCAGTGTATCTCCCTCCTCTCCCAGGTAATGGGTCTGTATCTCACATACCTTTGTGTCGATCGACGGAACCAGGCTGATAAGCAGAACTTCTCCGGCATACTCAGAGAGTACAACTTCATCCATGGTCGACGAATCGACAAGGACGGTATCCGGTAGTCGGCTGCCGACAGCAACAGGGTTGCCAAGCAGCTGGAACGATTTGTCGCCGCGTTTGACGGTTGTACCAGGAGTAATCGACTCTTTGCTGACAACAGCTGTTGGCTTTTTCGAAACAGAGCATGCTGAGAACAACAGGACAGCACATAATATGCCCAGGAAGAATACTGCGTTAGTCTTTGTCATGAGTCCACTCCTTTTTCGGTGTTGTTAGTAGGATTTTCGGGGGCGTTACGGGACATTCATATTTGTCGGTGTCGCAAAAAGCCTCGCCACCGACGGCGGTAAGGTTTTAACTCTTTGTATTTCCGTGCTGTGCAAAGGACGTTTTGAACTTTTTGCGAGTCCATCATATTTGATAACCTCGCGAAAAGTTCATGCGAAAATTTCGCGATAAAAAATCATACGTGGTCGTAATTGACTCCGGCAGGAGAGGATACTTATAAACCGCTCCTGTATTAGCTCTTTGACATGTTTCATTTGACCAATAATGGCGAACAGCATTCTTCCTGGCCGGGAACCTGCCACTTTTTGCCATTGTTTGTTCGCTGCAGCCCTTTTGATATTGATACCAATGGCTTTCATGAATACGGCAAAGGTAACGGCAGCCCCCCCCCTGACCCTGAGTTTTTTTACTCCGGTAACTCGATCATATTCTGACATGGTTGCTTCAACACCGGCTCGGAATCGGTACCTGTCCCTGAATGCCGCTGACCGTTCATAACATCGTCTTTTGCACATGCGAACATCCTTGCGGGTATAGCGCATATACGCAGCCTTCTTGCCGAAAGAGACAGGACACTGTTTTTGCTGGTCACAATCACGGCAGTCGCTGACGGCAAAAGATGCGCTGAACCTTTTTTTGAATCGCATCTTAAAAGGATGTTTGCCCTGTGGACATTCGAGAATATGACCGAAATCATCAAGAGTAAAGTCTGTCAACGATAAGCCTTCAGGATGGTTTTTCAGAGGGGCGAGAACTTCAATACCATGCTTCTTTTTTGCATCAACAACGTTGTCATCACTGCCATATAAGGTGTCTGCAAGAACCTCATCAGGTTTCATCCCTTGGGATTTCGTTTGCTCAAGAGCAGGAATGAGAGCGTGCGCATCACTGTTATCAGCAGATTTTACAGCAATGTGAGTGAGCAGCGACAAGTGCTCTGCTGACTTCTTGTCATTGTATGTTTCCATCACCTGAACGCTATAGCCTTTGCCCTTATGGCCGCTGTAGCCTGCATCCGGATCAGATGGATTTTGCAGAGAATCAGAAGGGACATCTTTATTTGGTTTTGATACAGCCAGCTTTTCGCCATCATGTTCCTCAATGATGCATTGTTCCTGAAAGAGGCGGACAAGAAGCTTGAAGCTATCCATAGAGCCGATAGCGTTGCTGGTTTTGCACCGCTCAAGCAGAACGAAAATATCTTGAGCGATCTGGTTTAAAGTGCCGCGAGACTCCGATGGTTTTACCAAGGCAAAAACAGCCTCTTCCTTTTTGTCGAGATAGCGGTTCTTCAGAGCCTTGTCCAGTTTGTCGAAGGATATGCGGTGATGGCGTTTCAAGTTAACAAGGAACTTTTTAATCGTCTTGCAGAAAAGGCTGATGCGGCCAAGATGACGCATGTTTGATTGAATATGAACGGAATCTATGCGTTGTTTACTGAAGTCGACTTTAAACACTTTGGCCAGCTTTTTACCGACCCGAGTGAATATGACCTTATGAAGATTCTCATTGATGAATAATTGCCGCATTGCCCAGATGCTTCTGAGGCTGACATAAGAATAAGCATCAGACGGATTAGTAATATCCAAGGCGTAATGCCATTTGATATTGAAAGCGAATTGTTCTACAGCTTGTTCGTCGGTTAAGTCATGCATTTGTTGAAGAATCATTAAACCGAGCATTGAAAATAGTTCTTTCGATGGCCTGCCATTGCTGGCATGATAATGGGGACGGAGTTCATCGACAGGCAAATCAGGCAAAATATGCTTGCGGAAAAGACCGGACCATGACGTGTCGAGCTCCATGCGCCTTTTGGTGCCAAGGTGCTCCCACGGATCGAATATGTTAAGCTGTTTGTGATTTTTTACATGGAACATGTCAACCTCGTATGTGATTGAAAATACGTGGTTATATTACACAGGCAAGCTTTGTTTGTAAAGAGAATATGGTGTATTATCTTTATTAATAACAAGCAGTTAATCTTGCAAAATGGTTTTTGCGATATCATCAATTTTGATGGACTCGCAAAAAGTTTAAAACGTCCTTTGCACAGCACGGAAATACAAAGAGTTAAAACCTTGCCGCCGTCGGTGGTGAGGCTTTTTGCGACACCGACAATTTTAGCGGAATCCGTATTTGTCCTCTCTTTGCAAGGTACTCATTTATATTAGTAATTAACCAGCCG